>DATHEN010000564.1:0-9619 GCA_035318565.1 Polyangiaceae bacterium | reverse complement strand
CTGCTTTTGGCCTTGCGGAAGCTGCAAACCGCCAGGTCCGCACCTTCTCGGGGGGCATGCGGCGCCGCATCGATATTGCAGCGAGTTTGGTCACTCGCCCCGAGATCCTGTTCTTGGACGAGCCGACGACCGGCCTCGATCCGCGCAGCCGCAATCAAGTGTGGGATCTGGTTCGCCAGATTGCTGCAGACGGCACCACGGTGCTTCTGACCACGCAGTACCTGGAAGAGGCGGACCGACTCGCGGAGCGCATGGCGGTCATCGACCACGGCCGGGTCATTGCGGAGGGTACGAGCCACGAGCTCAAGTCGTCCATCGGCGGCAATGCGCTGCGCTTCCAGCTGGCGAATCCCGAGCAACGAGCTCAGGCGCAAACGCTGGTCACGAGTCTCGTTGGCGACGGGGTGCTCCCGAATACCGACCCCACGGCGATCTCGGTGAAAGTTGCCGACGCTTCCGCGGCGGCCGATCTGCTCAGCGCGCTGGGGCGCGCGAATATCCGGCTCACCGACTTCTCGCTCGGCGCACCGAGCCTCGACGACGTGTTCTTCGCGCTGACTGGACAGCCCGTGGAGAAGCCGTCCGCCAGCGACCAGGAGCAGGTGTCGTCGTGAACGGAGACGCGATTCCGACGCGCCGCGATGCGCTCTTCTTGCGCGACCGTCCCACGCCGGCGTCGGCGCTCTCCGCGGTCGTCACGCTGGCGTGGCGCGCGATGCTCAAGATCAAGCACGTGCCGTTCCAGCTGTTCGACGTGACGATCACGCCGATCATGTTCACGCTGCTGTTTACTTATGTGTTCGGGGGCGCGCTGGCGGGATCGACGAGCGCGTACATTCAGTTTTTGCTGCCCGGAATTCTCGTGCAAACCATCATTTTCATTACGGTTTACACGGGAATGGGGCTCAACGGCGATATTCAGAAAGGCCTGTTCGATCGCTTCCGCTCGCTACCCATGTGGCAGCCGGCGCCGGTGCTCGGCGCGCTCGCCGGAGATGTCTTTCGCTATTCGATGGCCTCGCTCTTGATCATCGTGCTGGGCGTGATCCTCGGCTTTCGTCCGGGAGCGGGTGTCGTGGGCGTGCTGCTCGCGTTCTTGCTGGTGCTGCTGTTCGCCTTCGCCGTCTCTTGGATTTGGATCATCTTCGGCATGAAGATGAAGACCCCCGAGTCCGTGATGACGGCGAGCTTCTTGTTTCTCATGCCGCTCACCTTCGCGAGCAACGTCTTCGTCGAGCTGAAGACCATGCCGACTTGGCTCCAGGCCATCGTCCGCCACAACCCCGTCACTCACCTGTCCGACGCTTCACGCGGCCTCATGCACGGCACGGACGTCACGGGCGAAGTGATCTGGGTAGTCGCCGCTTCCGCTCTCATCATCGCGGTCAGTGCTCCGATCGCCATGCGCATGTACCACCAGGAACGCTGAGCCAAGCCCGTGCCAGCGCGAGCGTGCGCGCGTTCTCCGGTACACGCGTCAAAAAGTTCCGGCAGAGCGTTGGATCGGCGATAGCGGCGGCCGTCGTTTGCAGGCGCTCGGCGGCCGCGCGAATGGCATCCCTGGCCGCATCCGAGTGACCGGCTTCCTTCAAGACCTCCGCGAACGTCAGCCGAACGAAGGCTTCACCCGCCTCGACGGCGCCTTGCTCGAGTAGGCTCATTGCGCGCTGGGCATGCAGCACCGCCGTGGGCACCTGCTCCTGCGCCAGCAGCGTACTCGCCAGCACCGCTTCGGCGTACGCTTCGTACGCCGGAAAATCTCGGCTGATTTGCCCAGCGGCACGCGCCTCGGCTTCCGCTGCGCGTGCGGCGTTGGACATCAGCAGCGCGCGCGCCAGGTATACGTGGCACAGGCTCTGACCTCGCCGGTTGTGTTCTGCCGTGAGACGCTCGAGCGCATCCCGCAGGATCACCAGGGCCTCCTCGACGCGCCCCATTCCCAGGCGAATTGCGCCCAGATTCAGCGTCAGGGCCGCTTGCTGTATGGACAGACGCGCTTGCAGAGCGAGCGCCTCGAGGCAGTGCGCTTCCGCGCGCTCGTACTCTCCCGCGGTCTCTCGCACGCAGGCGAGCGAAGACAACACGCTGACCAGCATGCGCTCGTTGCCGGCAGTCGCGGCGTGAGTCGCGGCGGCTTCGAAGTACCTGAAAGTGTCCGCGAGATTCGACGTCACGTGCGCGTGGAATCCGTTCACGAACTCCAGGGCCGCCGCGGCCGAAGGATCGCGCTCCGTCACGGCGTTGGCGCTTCCGTTCAACCACGCCAGAATCGTCTTCATGGCCGCGATGCGGTTCAGACTCAGATGGTGGCTCGCGACGTGACTCAACGCCACGACCATGGATTCGTCGAGTTGCGTCCGTGCTCGCTCGAGAAGTAGGCGGCCCAGCCGCTCCACGTCGTCGCCGCGGCCCATGGCGCAGCTTGCCCAGCTGAGGTGGTGCACTGCCTGCGCCCAGTCGGCGGTCAACTGTTCGTCGAGCGGTTCGCCTGCGAAGTGCCGAAGCGCTTCGGAAGCGCGCTCGTACCCGGCGCTGAAGTCGCCGCGCCAATTGTGAACCTCGGCTTGTACGGAGCAGGCCTTGGCCAATGTCGGGCCGCTCGCTCCGCAGGCGATTGCGCGCTCGGCATGAGCGAACGCAGCCGACGTGTCCTGCGCTTCGAGCGCTTGCCCCGCCGCTTTCTGAAAATATTCGCTGGCTCGGACGGGCTCACCCCCGTTTTGCCAGTGCTCCGCCAGCACCGCCGCGTCGCGTTCGCCCGCGTCTTCGAGCCAACCCGCCGCTGCACGATGGCCCAGCTGGCGATCGGCCGGCGTCAGAAGGGCATAGGCGGCTTCGCGAATGAGCGAATGGCGGAAGCTGAATTCGGCGTGTCCCACGAGTCGCGATTCGCGCCGTACCCTCACCCAATCGCGATCGACCAGGAACGCGAGCTGCTCGTCGATGGATACTTCCGAGACGCGCGGGAGCATCAAAGGCTCCAGTGCGCTGGGCCAAAAGCTCTCGCCGAACACGCTGGCAGCGAGCAGCGTGTGTCGCGCGCCGCCGCTCAGACGCAGAATCCTGGCGTGCAACATGGCCAGGATGGTTCCCGGTAAATTCTCACCATGACCCTCCACCTCGGCTCGCAAGAGCTCTTCCAGGAAGAACGCGTTGCCCGCGGACCGCTCGACGATATGCGTGATCGAGGTCTCCGGTACATCGGGCAAGACGAGGCGCGCGAGCGCATGACACGCCGGGCTGGACAGCGCCGCTAGATGGACGCGATCGACCAAGCGGCTCGCAAAAAGATCCGGAAAACGCTCATGTGTCTCCGGGCGGCCCAGTGCCAGTATCAAAAGTGGCTTGTTCGACAGCTGGCGCAGCGTCGAATCGAGCAATTGCAGGCTGCTCGAATCCGCCCAATGCACGTCGTCGAGAACCAGGACTAGCGGTGATATCTCGCATTCGGCTGCGAGCCAGTCGATCCAGGCTCTGGCAATCTGATCGGCCATGAGTCGCGGATCTCGGCGTGCAGCGCGCAACTGCGGGCTCTTGCCGGCAGGGAAGCGCAGTCCAAGCAATTCGCCCAGGAATTCCGTCACTCGCGGCTGCTGCGGGCCGGGCAGCAGCGACAGAATGCGCTGGCTGAGCTTGCGTTGAGCGGCCTCCGCGGGCTCGGTCTCCAAGATGCCGAACGCGCCCAGCGCCGCCTGCTTCAGAACTCCGAGGCGTGAGCCGGAACGGGTGGGATCCGCCCAGGCCTGCCACAGCTGAAAGCGGGTGCTTGCGGCGCTCTGCCTGCTCACGAACTCCTGACACAAACGCGACTTGCCGACGCCGCCCGGTGCGATCAGCAGAGCCGCGCGCGCTAGCGGCTCGGTTACGCACTCGTCGAACAACGCTCGCAAGCTGGAGAGCTCGCGTTCACGGCCCAGGCACGGTGTCGATCTGCCCAGCAAGCGCCGGCTCGAATCGCGCCGGCGTTTCGACGAAGCCAGGGTAGCGTGTCCAGATTCATCGCGCGTGAGCTCGAACCGACCGTCGAGCAACCCGGCGGTGACTTCATCCAGCTTCACCCCGGAGCTGGTTCTGGCGGCGGAAGTGCCGGAGCTCGCCGGTTCACTGCTCAGAAGTGCCGCCGCGCGATCGACGGCCTCGCCCGCCGGCATTTCGAGTGCGTTGAAGCCAAGCCCGGTGCCGATTGTCATCCTGGCATTGGGGAGCAGAGACGCGAGCTCCAGCGCACAAGTAGCTGCGTGCGTGGCCAGGTCGGTCGCGGCGCCCAGCGACTCGAACGTGAGTACGACGGTGCTGCCCGCGAGGAACTCCAATTTGCCGTGATGACGAGCCGCTGCGCTGCGAAGCTGCCATGCCGTGTCCGCGTTCAGCGCCGGCACGGCGAGCGAGGAGCTGGTCTCGCCGGGCAAGCCGCGGATCATCAATACGCAGAGCAGCGTCAGCTCCTGCGCGGAGAACGTCGTCACCGAGGTCGAGCCCGTATCCGTCGGAATCGCAGCGTCACGCAGCAGGGTCGAAAGCTCTTCGACCAGAGCGCCGGCACTGGGTCGGTGTTCCGGATCTCTGCACAACATGCGTGCGACCAGATCGCCGACGCGCGGGGGAACTTCCGGGCGAAGCTGCTCGACGCGCAGCACGTGCCCGAGCAAGACTTTCGTCAACACGGCCATCAGCTGATTGCCGGAGAACGCCGGACGCGCCGTCAAGCATTCGTAGAGCACGCAGCCGAGTGAAAAGATGTCGCAGGCGGTGCCGATGGTCTCGTCACCGCGCGCTTGCTCGGGCGACATGTAGGCGGGAGTGCCGATCATGCTGCTGCTCGAGAGCGTCAGGCCGCTTTGCAGGGCGCGCGCGATCCCGAAGTCCAAGACCTTGACTCGCTCGATGCTGCTGCCCACCAGAAACAGATTGCTCGGCTTGACGTCGCGATGAACGATACCCAAGCGATGCGCGGCGCCGAGCGCTGCGGCTGTTTTCTGTACCAGCGTCAGGGCCTCTGCCACCGAGCATCGACCGGCGCGCGCCAAGAGCCGGGACAGGTCCTCGCCCTCGAGCCATTCCATGACCAGATACGGCACGCCGTCCGCAATGCCGTGGGCCACGTAGCTCACGACGCAGGGATGCTCGAGTCGAGCCAGTATGCCCGCTTCGCGCACGAATCGCGGCGTACTCGCCGAACCTTTCACCAGCTTCAGTGCCACGATCTGACCGGTGAGAAGGTCGCGAGCCCGATAGATCGAACCCATGCCGCCGCTGGCTGCAAGATCCTGCAGGGCAAAGCGCTCGTCGATGACCCGCCCGGGTGTCATGACTCCGTGTCCGGCCTCGATAGGCCGTACGCCTTGATCCAGCGATAAATTTGCACGCGCGAGCAGTTGAGCGCTTGTGCCACGGCGCTGATATTCCAGGCGTGCTCGCTCAGCAGCGAGGCGAGTTGGCGCGGGGCGGCGGACCGCTTGCGAGGCGGCGTCGACGAAGGCTCGCGGTCTTGGAGGAAGTCGCTCATCGCCGGTTGTCGCGCCTTCAAGAACTCGATGCCGAGCGCCGTGTCCTGGGGACGAAATACTTCGAACGCGCTGGCCAGCGCCGCGAGCTCGCGTACGTTGCCGGGGAAGTTCCAGAGTAGCAGCGCTTCGGCGGTGTTCGCGCTCAGCGCGACGTTGCGTTTGCAGAAACCGTAGAAGAGCGGAATGATCTCGCGGCGGCGGGCGCGCAGCGGGGGCAACGTGAACGTGAATCCCGAAAGACGGGCGTAGAGATCATGACGGAAGCGTCCGGCATCGCATGCCGTGAGCAAATCGACGTGCGTGGCAGCGATGATGCGTGCAGAGCACTCGGTTTCGCGTTCGGCGCCGACCGGTCGAATGCGTTTCTCTTGCAACGCGCGCAACAAAGCCGGCTGCACCTCCAGCGGCAGATCGGCGACTTCGTCGAGAAATAAGCTGCCGCCGGCGGCGGCCATGAACAGGCCCTGGCGTGCAATCGCCGCTCCGGAGAATGCGCCGCGCGTGTGCCCGAAGAGCTCGGCGGCAACCAGATCTTTGGGAATTGCCGCGCAGTTGACCGGAATGAAGTTGCCCGACAAATCACTGCCTTCATGAAGGGAGCGAGCCAGAACCTCCTTGCCCGTGCCGCTCTCGCCCAAGAGCAGGACCGTATTCGGAGACGCTGCCACGAGCGCCACGTCTTTTCTGACGGCGGTCATGGTGTCACCCGCGTCGATCACGAACGACGTATCGCCCGCGCGGATCACGTCGCCCGGCTCGATCGGACTCGTGGCGACACGCTTGCCGTTCAGGTAAGTTCCGTTCGCGCTATTCGCGTCTCCCAAGTGATGGATTTGATCCTGATGATTCCACACGATTCTGAAGTGAAGGCGCGACATCCGCGCATCCTTCACACACAGTCCCGGCGGGGCTATGTCTCGGCCGATGGGCAATACCGCTTCAGCGGCTGTGAGCAGCGAAACGTCCCGACCGTTGGCGTTCGCATCCGGAGAATGAGCGATGACCAGGTGGAGCGATGGCTGGGAGCTCTCGCCGTCCTCCGAGGAGTAGCGCACGGTGGACAGCTCGCGCTGCTCGGATCGGCTCACGACCAACGCTCAGCAGAGGCCCGGCCTGGGCAAATCGACGTGCGTCGGTCCGTCGAGCGGTCCAGTTGGGTCGCCAGTTTCAGAATCGAGGGCGAACGCGCGAGCGGGTTTCACTAGTGCATCGCTCGCCGCGTGACAGGCTTCTTGCATCTCCGATGCGGTCTGCCAACGCGCCGAGCGCTCGTAGCAAAGGGCACGATCGACGAGCCGAACGAGATAGGGATGGGCTTCGGGTAGTTCGTGCGCGAGCGAGCGCGCCGATGTGCTCATGATCGCCGCTCGCTGCTCCTTCACCGTGGCGCCTTGATGCACCCACCTGCCCGTGAGCAGGCGAAATAGCGTCGCGCCCAAGGAGTAGACATCGCTTCGCTGGTCCACGGAGCGGTGGGCTCCAAGCGCCTGCTCGGGCGCCATGTATGCGAGCGTTCCGAAGACCTCGCCCGTTCGTGTGAGCGCCTGCTCCGTCTGCGGCGTTCGCAAGCTGGCGATGCCGAAATCGAGCACCCGCAGCGAATCGTCCACGCACACGAACAAGTTGGAGGGACTGATATCGCGATGCACGATGCCGAGCGCGTGCGCCTCGACGAGCAATCCAAGAGCTCGGTCCGCGATGGACAGCACGTCGCGCTGCGGCAAACGGCCTCCGGCACGAATGCGGCGTTGCTCCGTCGTCTCTCCGGTCAAGAGCTCCATGGCCAGGAACGGCGTGCCTTCGTCCGCCGTTCCGTACTCCATGACCTTTACGACCGCAGGGTGCTCGACTCGATTGACCAGGACCGCCTCTCTGGCGAAACGCTCGCGCAGCTCCTCAGATGAGCAGTGTCGCTCGTGTAGCACCTTGATCGCGACGCTGCGGCCAGTTGCACCTTGGCCCTCGTAAACGGCCGAAGTGCCCCCGATGCCCAGCAGCTTGGTGAGCCGCCATTGGCTCGTCAGCCAGCACCCAACACGAGCGTGAGCGCGGTCCCTATCCCCAGAGCTCGCCATACGGTCTGCAGAGTACCACAAGTGCGCTGATGGCGCGGGAGGTGCGTCACTTCGGGAAAACACGGGCGGCGAGCTCGTTGCAGCTTCTGTTGCACATCCAGAGCTACCGCGGGCCGGAACGCTGAGCATCGCAGGTTTGCCGGGCTTCCGACCGTGCCGCTGGTGGCATTGGTATCTGGAGTTTCGTCGTCGCTCTCCGGGGACGGTCTGCCGGCATTGCCGCCGGAGTGGCTGGTGTCGCGCTAGGGCTCGAGCACCACGACCGGAATCACGCGATCGGTCCAAGATTGATAGCTCGCGAAGTCGCGGTAGTGCGCGACCAGACGCGGCCAGTACACGTCTCGCTCTCCTGGCGTCGCCTCTCGCGCTTGCATCCGCCGCACGCTCCGGCCGATCTGCACCTCGACCTGCGGCTCGTTCGATAGGTTGAGGTACCAGAGTGGATGCTTCGGCATTCCACCCTGGGACGCCACGAGAATCACGCGTTCGCCGTCTTCGATGAATAAAAGCGGGGTGGTGCGCTTCGCACCTGACTTGCGACCGATCGTGGTGAGCAAGAGCACCGGGACGCCGTGCGGGAACGCGCTGCCGACGCGCCACTTGCCGCCGAGCCTGCCGCCAGTTTTGCGATACACCCAGACGTTCGCCTGTGAAAACAGGCGCATCACCTTGGGCACTATCGGATGATCGAGCCCCGGGGGGCGGGGTGGCGGGGTTTTCATGGGGTTTGGTCTCTAGCTCCGGCAGCGTAGCCCGTGCCCCGGCCGCTGAGAAGCGGGCGTGGAGTTAAGGGAAATCACTCATGCCGCCTTGGGCGCGATGCGGGGTTCTCCCGATGCGAAGGCAGCGACACGAGCCCTACGATCGCTGCGGGAGAAACAAAGGACCATGACCGAAGTAGCCCGTTCCGAACACGTTGACACGTTGGTGATTGGTGGCGGCCAAGCTGGCCTCGCAACCAGCTATTGGTTGAAGCGCGCCGGTTTGGAGCACCTCGTGCTCGAACGCCGGCACGAGCTCGGTGGCAGCTGGCACGATCGCTGGGACAGCTTCTGCCTGGTGGCGCCGAACTACACGTTGCTCTTGCCCGGAATGCCTTACGCTGGAACGGATCCAGACGCCTTCATGCCGCGCGCCGGGGTCGTCGAGTACGTCCAACAGTACGCGGCGTCGGTCGCACCGCCGTTGCGGATCGGGACGGAAGTGAAGCGGCTCTCCACGTCGAATGGCCGCTTCGAGGCTCACACCGACGAGTTTCTCTTCACCGCACGCAACGTCGTGCTCGCGACTGGACCGCATCAGCGTCCGAAGATTCCAGCCGTTTCAGCCGATCTCGCGGCTCGGATTCAGCAACTGCATTCGCACGAGTATCGCAGGCCGGCGCAACTTGCCGAGGGCGCGGTGCTGGTGGTCGGTACGGGCCAATCCGGAACCCAGATCGCCGAAGAGCTGCATCGCGCCGGCCGCGAAGTGCACCTCGCGGTATCGATGTGCCCGGCCGCGCCGCGCCGCTACCGCGGTCGTGACGTCATCTGGTGGTTGCTGCAAACCTTTCTGCACGGTGCGAAGGTCGGAGTGCATTTCCCGACCGTCGATGACTTGCCGTCCCCCGCGCATCGCTTCGCGTGCAACCCTCATGTCTCCGGCACGCAGGGCGGCCACGCTATCAGTCTGCGGGACTTTGCTCGGAGAGGCATCCGCTTGTACGGCAAGCTCGAAGCCTCGAGCGGCACGCGCGTGCAGTTCAGCGCGGATCTCCCCGAACGTCTCGCGTTCGCCGAGAGCCTGTTCGAGCACGAGTTCAAGCCGCTCTTCGACGCATACATCGCGGCGGCAGGTATCGACGCGCCCGCGGACGATCGCCCGCCTGCGGACGACTTCACGCCGCCGACCCTCGCGGAGCTCGATCTGGAGCGCGCCGGTGTGCGCAGCGTGCTGTGGGCAACCGGCTACGGGCTGGATTTCAGCTGGGTGAAGCTGCCGATCTTCGACGAGTGGGGGTATCCCCGACACGCGCGCGGGATCACGGAACAGCCC
>DATHEN010000563.1:0-2736 GCA_035318565.1 Polyangiaceae bacterium | reverse complement strand
CCTACGCCACGTGCTCGTACCCGGTTTTACCCCGGCGCGCCCGCCCGATCCGGCGTCCTTCGACGCCGTGATCAGCACGCTGCCGCCCGATAGATTGCTCGCGGTGAGCGACCGCGAAACGCGACAGCACCCGATTTTCAGGCGACTCGCACAGTTGACGAACGTGCACCCGCTCAGCGTGCGGCTCTGGTTCGAGCGACCCGTGAACACGAGCGGGACGGACTACGTGCTCTCGTCGGGCACGGTCTTCGATGTGCTCAGGCCCACCCCGGAGCGGCAGCGCTACGCCGGTATTCACCTGATCGATCTGCTGGTCGACAACATCGAAAGCCACCTGCCGGAGCTGCCCTACGATGGCGAACGCTATCTGAGCCCCGGTCACGTCGAAAGCCGCGTGCTCGCGCGCGTGCTCGCGGATCTCGAGCGCGTGTACCCGGGTGAGATCCGGAAAAATCGCGTACTCAGGCGCTTCTTGCACACGCGTGAAGGGATCATCGCGGCGCGCCCGGGCGTGTGGTCGAAGCGCCCGCCGCAATACCTGGGATCGGAGCACTTTTTCTTGGCAGGCGACTTCACCCGGCAAGCGCACGGCGTGTGCATGGAAGGAGCGGTTCGCTCCGGGCAACTCGCCGCGCGCTCCCTGCTCGCCGGACGTCAGGCGAGCGAAACCCCAGGCGCATTCCAGGAGCTCGCTCGAGCGCTCCGCAACGTGGTCGACGAGCTGCCGGCCGCCCTCAGTGGTCCCCTGCGCGGTCTGGCTTCTCGGCCACGCGCAGGTAGCCGGCGTCCCGGCTCAGACCTCGATGGACGGTCATGAGGCATGCGCGCTCGGCGCGAAGGCCGTCCTTGAGAACCTCGACGGCGCGTTCCGGAGCGCACTCTCCGCAGGTGTAGAAGTCGATGGCGGCGTAACCGTACTCCGGCCACGTGTGCAGCGAGAAGTGCGATTCTTCGATGACGAGCACCCCAGTGACGCCGTGCGGCGCGTAGGGGTGAAAGACCTCCGCCACCACGTGCGCACCCGCTGCTTCTGCAGCGTTGCGCATCAAGAGCCGCAAGCGCTCGCGGTCGTCCAGCAGGGCTTGGTCGCAGCCGTGAAGCTCGAGCAACAGATGCCGCGCCGTGATGTCCACCGGGCTATTTCTCACCGCGCGTGCGCAGCTGCTCGATGCGGCTCAAGACCGCACGCGGATTCATGCTGCTCTTGTACACGTACAGCGCGCCCATTTCGCTTTCGTCTAGCACGGCCTCGCTGACGCGCAGCTTGCTGCTCACGGCGAATAGAATGCGCTCGCTCAGCCCGCCCTCGACGAGCTCCACGCGGCGCCAGACGGCTTCTCGACTCCAGTAGCCGAGCACCTCGAGAAACAGCACCTCGCCCGTCTCAGCGTGCTCGAACTCCAGATCCGGCACGCACAGGCCCACGCCCGGCAGGTCGAGAATCGCCCGGCTCTCGCGCACGGTCCAGGCCGACTCGAGGCCATTCAGCCCCTCGAGCAGGCGTGCGATCTCGTCTGGCAGCGCGCTGCGTTCGCGTTTTCTGGGCTCGTGCCGCTCTTCGAGCACGCTGCGATACGAAAGCCGATCGCGTTTTTTGCCCCACAGCAGATCCGCGCTCAAAGTCAGCCGCTCGCATGCCTCCAGAGCCGGCAGCATCAGCGCGAGCTGGAGGCCATACTTGGTGACTGCCTCGAAGACGCTGAACGGGCCGTCGATTTCCACGCGGTAGCCCCCCTGCGCCAACGGATGCAGCTCGTACAGGAGCCTCCGGAACTTGAGCTTGCGAAAGAGCGCGCGGTAGTCGGCCGCAGACGCGCAGCGGATCTCTGCGCGCACCTTGACCGCGCGGAGCAGCACCGCCTGACGCTGCGCGCGCTCGTAGCGCGTCACCAGCTCGGTGGCGTTCAAAGCCTCCACGCCGAGGAGCATGTGTGCGCCGCGCAGATCGGCGTAGAGCGCGGGTTCGACGCTGTCTCGTTCGATCCCGAGCTCGTCCGCGACGCTCGTGAGCACGAGCTCTCGATCGAAGCGCTCGCCGGGCTCGAGCGCCGTCCGCGCGGCGCTGGCGCGCAGAAATACCTGGCTGCGCAAAACACGTGCGTCGAGCGAAGCTGGGCTGGAAAACTCGCAGGCGTCTTCCACGAGCTTGATCAAGCCGGCGAGCAGTTTCTTTTCATTCGCCGTCACCGGGATGGCGCGCAGCGCACGGTCGAGCTCCTCGCGCGTGCGGCCGACGTGCTGGCGCGTGAGCAAGAGCAGCGCTTCGCCGAGCGTCTCCGCGCGTTCGCGCTGCTTGCCACTGAGCGCGATCAGCGAAAGTTCCCCGCCGCGACGGCGCGCGCGCACGAGCTCCGGCGTCAGCATGGCTGCTCAACGGTAGGCATCGTGCTCGCGGCGCCGTTCGCTGGTGTTCTTTTCGCTCGTGCCCGCAGACACGAGCTCGTAGAGTAGCGCCCGTTTTCCTTCGCGCGCCCGCAGAATGCGGCCAAGCCGCTGCACGTGTTCGCGCACCGATCCACTACCACTGATCACCACCGCGACGTTCGCATCTGGAACGTCCACGCCTTCGTTCAGCACTTTGGAGGTGACGACGGCGCGGTATTCGCCGGCGGAGAAGCGCTCGAGGATCTCGCTGCGCTCGGAGATCTTGGTTTGATGCGTGATGACGGGGATCAAAAAACGCCGTGAGATCGCGTACGCCGTCGCGTTGTCCTGAGTGAAAATCAGCGCGCGGTC
>DATHEN010000562.1:0-4973 GCA_035318565.1 Polyangiaceae bacterium | reverse complement strand
TCTCGGGCAACGTGTAGGTCTCGCCGCGCGCGACTACCACCGCCGCCTGTCCCGGCCCCTCGCGCATCTCGAAGGGAAAGCGCGTGCGCGCCGTGCGCAGCTCTTCCGAATCCCAGGAGCGCCCGATCAGTCGTTTGATCGAATAGATGGTGTTCCGGGCGTCGATCATCCGCCGTTCTTTGGCGGCGCGTCCGACGAGAACGTTGCCGCCCGGGTGGAACGACACCACCGACGGCAGCAGTTTTTCGCCACCTTCGTCCGCGAGCGCGGCAGCTTGCCCGTCCTGGACGACACCCACGACGGTATTCGTCGTCCCCAAATCGATTCCGACGACTGGTCCCATCAGCTTTCCTGCCCACTACTGCCAGAAAGCTCGGCGCGGGTGAAGCTCGCGCCGAGATCGGCCAGCGCTCGATCGTACCAGCGCTCGATCTGCGTGCGAAATGGCCACATCCAGCCGTAGGCCGGCCCCACGAATCGTTCGATGATCTTGCTCCGCAGAGCGGGATCGTGAGCCGCGGGCAGTCCGAGCAGCTCAGCCGTGGCACGCAGCGTTTCCCGATACGCCTCCCATTCGAGGCGAGCGCGCCCGTAGGCGAGACCGATGGGGAAGAACGGGATCAGGTAGAGAAAGGCCATGCCCAAAAAGCCGTAGCGCCGGCGCTGCCGCATATGGATGAGCTCGTGGCGGAGTAGGATCACCCGGTCGACCTCCGAGCTCCGAGCCCACGCATCGGGTACGTACAGGGTATCGCCGATCACGGTGTGGTACTGGCTGAGGAACGCGCGCTGGCCCCCGAACGTCAGGACGCAGAGCGTTACGTGAATCGCCATCGAAAACGCGCTCGTGCGTTTCTCGACGATGCGAAACTTCGGAAATTCCTCACGGATGCTCGCAATGAACTGCTCGCTCCTCCGCATGCGGCGCAGCGTATCACCGCGGAGCTTCGCCGAGCACGTCGCCCTCGGCCAGAGCGCGACCGTTCACGAGATCGCTCGCGGCGAGCTCTTTTTTGCCCTCGAGCTGTGCTCGCAGCAGCTCCACGAGCCCTTCGCCGGTGCTGACACAAACTTTGGAACGCCCGAGGATCTTCAGGCTGCCCGGCAAGAGTGACGCTTGCTCTGCCGGCAGCGTCAGCTCCGGCGCTGGCCTGGCGGCGAGAACACGCAGCGCTTTGCCGCGCAGCGTCGTGTGCGCGCCCGGGCGCGGCGCCATGCCGCGCACGAGATTGACGATGCTCCGAGCGGACTGCGACCAATCGATGCGCGAGTGCTCGCGGGTGAGGGGAGGTGCAAACGTCGCTTCGCTGTCATTCTGCGGGGTGGCTCGGAGCTCCCCACAGACCACGCGCGGCACGTCTCGACGCACGACTTCTGCCGCGAGCTCCGCCAAGCGCTGCGCGAGCTCCCCCGCGGTCTCGAGCTCTCCGATGGCCAAGGAATGGCGCGTGTAGACCGGGCCAGTATCGAGCCCTTCGTCCATGTGCATCAACGAAATTCCGGTGTGATCCTCTCCATGAACAATCGCCCAGTTTATCGGTGCGGCGCCTCGGTATTTCGGTAGTACCGAAGCGTGCAGGTTCAAACAACCCAGGCGCGGGGCCGAGAGCACCGCAGCAGGCAGAATACGGCCGTAGGCCAGGACCACGGCCACGTCTGCGTTCAATGACGCGAGCCACTCGTGCAGCGCACCCGTTTTCACTTTGACCGGTTGGTGCGCGCTGACACCGAGCTCGCGCGCGGCTTGCTTGACCGCGGGCTCCGTCAGGGTCAGGCCGCGCCCGGCAGGGCGGTCCGGTTGACACACCACGCCAACGAGCTCGCCGATGTCAGCGAGCGCACGCAGCGCTGGTACGGCTATCGCGGGAGTCCCGAAGAAAACGGCGCGCACGGTCTGAGTTTATCGCTAGGGTTGGTCGTAAGTACCAGGATTGGCTCGTGTGCCCAGTGGGCGCAAAGTGCGTGCCAACCCCTCGCAAACCTGCCAAGTCGTACTAAAGGGAACCTGTTGTGGGTCTGAAGACTTTGGAAACACCGACACGCAGAGCCGCGCAAACGTTCGGCGTTCCCAAGTAGTTGTGGTTAGCTTCTCCAAGCACCTAAGGAAAATCAGATGAGCGAAAAGAAAAAGCCCGCGCCGCCGCCCATGCCCCCGGCGGAAGACGAAATCAAGTTTGGCGATGAGCTCGCGGTCCTGCCTATTCGCAACGCTGTCCTGTTCCCGGGAGCAGTCGCTCCGTTCGATGTCGGCCGAGAAAAGTCCGTGGCCTTGGTCGAAGACGTGCACAACCTGCCTTCGCCGGTCATCGCCATCTTCGCCCAGCGCGATCCGTCGACCGATGACCCAGCCGGGGATGACTTGTACCCCGTGGGTTGCGCCGCGCGCGTTTTGAAAGCGCTGAAGCACAGCTCGGGTAACTACTCGCTGATTCTGCAAGGGCTCACCCGCATCCGCCTGGAGAGCGTCACGCAAACGGCCCCCTACATGAAGGCGCGTATCGCGCGGGTCGAGGGTCCGCCGATCGAAGACGTCGAAGCCGAGGCGCTCGCGATGAGCCTGCGGGACGTCGCCAAGCAGGTTATCCAGCTCATGCCGGAGCTGCCGCGCGAAGCCGGCTCGCTGATCGACTCGATTCAGGCGCCCGGTGCGCTGGCCGACTTGGTCGCCGCGAACCTCGACGCTCCGGTAGAGGAGAAGGCGCAACTCATCGAAACCCTGGACATCAAGGACCGCATCCGCAAAGTGCTGCGGCTTTTGACCCGCCAGCTCGAGATCCTCAAGATGCGCGAGCGAATCAACTCGCAAATCAAGGAGGAGATGGGCAAAAACCAGCGCGAGTACGTGCTCCGCCAGCAGCTCAAGGCCATCAAAGAAGAGCTCGGGGAAGACGACGGCGATCAGGGCGATCTCGACGGCCTCGAGGAACGCATCGCGAAGGCGAACCTGCCGGGCGAAGCCGACAGCGTGGCCAAGAAGCAGCTCAAGCGCCTGCGCTCGATGCAGGTCGGCAGCGCCGAGTACACGGTGGTCCGCACGTATCTCGACTGGATCCTGGATCTGCCGTGGTCGAATTCCACGGAAGACAACATGGACATCGCGGCCGTCCGCGCCGTGCTGGACGAAGACCACTACGGCCTCGACAAGGTCAAAAAACGCATCGTCGAGTACCTGGCCGTCCGCAAGCTCAAGAAGGACAAGAAGGGCCCGATCCTGTGCCTGATCGGCCCGCCGGGCGTCGGTAAAACCTCACTCGGCAAGAGCATCGCGCGCGCGCTCGGACGCAAATTCGTGCGCATCTCGCTCGGCGGCGTACACGACGAAGCCGCGATTCGCGGTCACCGCCGCACGTACGTCGGCGCGCTCCCCGGCCAGATCATCCAGGGCATGAAGAAGTCCGGGACCATCAACCCGGTGTTCATGATGGATGAGGTCGACAAGATCGGTCACGACTTCCGCGGGGACCCGAGCGCAGCACTGCTAGAAGTGCTGGATCCCGAGCAGAACAACACCTTCGCCGACCACTATCTCGAGATCCCATACGACCTTTCGAACGTGATGTTCGTGGCCACGGCCAACATCGCCGATCCGATCCCGCCGCCTCTCCGGGACCGCATGGAGATCCTGGAGATCCCCGGCTACACCCGGCGCGAGAAGCTCGCTATCGCGCGCCAGCATCTGATCCCGAAGCAGCTCGAGGAGCACGGGCTCAAAGAGGCGCAGCTGGCCATCACGGACGAAGCCGTGGAGGAGCTCATCGAGCACTACACGCGCGAAGCCGGCGTGCGCTCGCTCGAGCGTACGATAGCCAGTGTCATCCGTGGCGTTGCCGTGAAGGTCGCCGAAGGCGACGACACTTCGCGTACGATCAAGACGGAAGAGGAGCTGCGCGAGTTTCTGGGCGCCATCAAGTACACGAGCGAGGTCGCCGAGCGCACCGAGGAAACCGGTGTGGCCACGGGCCTGGCGTGGACGAGCGTGGGCGGAGAAATCCTGTTCATCGAGGCCACGCGCATGTTCGGTACCGGCAAGCTCCAGCTCACTGGCCAGCTCGGCGACGTCATGAAGGAGAGCGCCCACGCCGCTCTCAGCTACGTGCGCACCAACGCCGAGAAGTACGGAATTCCCAAGGACTTCCTCGAGAAGAGCGACGTGCACATCCACATTCCGGCGGGAGCCATGCCCAAAGACGGGCCGAGCGCCGGTATCACGATGTTCACGGCGTTGGTTTCGCTGCTCGCCGGCATCCGCGTCCGCCACGACGTGGCCATGACCGGCGAAATCTCGCTGCGCGGTCGGGTGCTGCCCATCGGCGGCATCAAGGAGAAGACGCTGGCGGCGCACCGCGCCGGCGTAAAGCGCGTGATCGTGCCGGAGCGGAACAAGGCGGACCTGGACGAGGTGCCGAAGGAAGTCCGGGACGAGCTCGAGTTCGTCTACGTGCACAAGCTCGACGAAGTGTTGGAAGCGGCGCTCGAGAGCCTGCCCCAGCCGAGCCAGGCCTACCTCGACGCAATGACGCAGAAAGAAGCGTCGACGCAAGCTCCGAGCAATTGAGCGGCTGCGAGTCGCACCCCGGATGACATTGTCTCCGCGCCGTAGCGCGGCACTGCAAGTCATCCGGGTTTGCGCGCGAGCGATCGTTAAGTACCTGCGCTGGGAGTGACTCCGGGGTATCGTACGTAACTGCTCGAGTGAAAATACTCACGCTCGGTCTGGCCGTGCTTCTGGCAGGAGCTTGTGAGAAGCCCCGGGCAACGCCTTCAACCGCTGATCCCGCGCACATCGCGGTGCAGGGCAGTGCCGTGCTGCAAGCCTACAGCGCGGGCATTCTGAAGCAGTACCTGGAGACGAACGAGCGCTGCCGCGCGGAGCTCGCGCGCGTGGGCAACGCCACGGCTCTGCCCGGTGCTCCGGGGCTGGAGAAGAGTCGTGCGGAGCTTCTGGCACGCGCCAAGGCCGAACCGGTGCTGTT
>DATHEN010000561.1:0-3786 GCA_035318565.1 Polyangiaceae bacterium | reverse complement strand
TACCCCGCCACGCCCCCAATTGTGGCGCCGAGCGCCGTAGCGCGCGCGAGCCCCTTGAAGCCCCATTCGTCGTCTTCCTCGGCGGTCACGAACTGGTAGCTCGCGATGCCTATCCCCTCGCCGGCTCCGATCAGCATGCCGCTGGCAATCGCTGCCGGCATTCCGCTCGGCATCGACGGCTCGTCCAGAAACCAGACACCTGCGGGCGCCGCGACACCCAGCACCGCGGGAGGGATCAGGAAGACTCCGGGATCCTCGATGTCGAGCTCGGAGGAAAACCACACCCCGATGCCCACGCCGTACGCCGCCGCGACGGCATAGAGCGAGAAGATCTCGAGATCGGTGCGGGAATGCGAGCGCGCCGGAGCGTACTGCGGCGCCGGTGCCGTTGGCGGGGGAGCGCCGGGCGGCGTCCAGGGCTGATTCGGATAAGGGGGGCCGTACTGAGCGTGGCTCGCTCCAGACAGCAAAGTGGCCAGAACGAACGCACGTCTTCCACCCTTCACGGCCATTCCTTTTTCAGTGGACGAGTGAGCACGTCGCGCACGGCTTGCAGCGGCGGCTTGTCCTCGTAGAGCACTCGGTACACTTCGTTACAAATCGGCAACTCGACGCCGAGCTTCGCGGCGAGCTGATACGTGCTCTTGGCGGTCTTCACGCCCTCCGCTACCGCGCCGAGCTGGCCCAGCACTTCGTCGAGCCGTTTTCCGCGACCCATCTCGAAGCCGACGGTGCGGTTCCTCGAGAGCTCTGCGGTGCAGGTCAGAACCAGGTCGCCCATACCAGCCAGGCCCGCCAAGGTCAGCACGTTGCCGCCCTTGGCGACCGCCAGGCGCGTGAGCTCCGTCAAACCGCGCGTGATCAGCGCTGCGCGCGTGTTGTGACCGAAGCCCAGACCGTCACAGGCGCCGGCAGCGATCGCGATCACGTTCTTCAGCGCACCCCCGACTTCGACCCCCACCGGATCGTCGCTCGAGTACACGCGCAAGCGATCGGTCGCGAAGATCTGTTGAACGCGCTCGGCGAGATCCTCGTTCGTGGAGGCCACGACGATGTTGGTGGGAAAGCCCTGCGCTACCTCTTTAGCGAAGCTCGGACCCGAAAGGTACGCAGTGCGGTCGCGCGCCGCGCTCCCGAGCACGTCCTCGATGACCTCGCTCATGAGCATCAGGCTCTCGTTCTCGATGCCTTTGCTGGCGCTGACGAGCAGCGCATTCTGCGGCAAGTGTGCTTGCGCCTGCTGCAGTGTGTCGCGGTAGGCGTGCGAGGGCACCACGAGCACCACGAGCTCCACCCCCGACAGCGTCTCGCGCAGATCGGAAGTCGGCTCGAGGCCCGGCGGAAACGGGAAGCCGCGGAAGAACTCTCGGTTCTCACGGTCGCGCTGCATGGCGCGCGCGTGCTCCTCCTGCCACGTCCACAAAAGAACGCGATTGCCCTGCTCGGCCAGCACCTGCCCGAGCGCCGTGCCCCACGCTCCCGCACCAACGACTGCCAGATGGCCCATGGCGACGCCACTTTTCGCCCACGCGCGCGCGCTGTCAACCATGGCTTCCGCGGGCGCGGGGAAATGCACCGCGCAGCGCCGCGCCGGCTGTCCCTTTTCGATGATTGCTGGCTATGCTGCGCGTCCATGGTTCGTCCTCGCCTCGTCGCCGCAAGCCTGCTCGCCGTGCTGCTGACCGCGTGCTCTTCACGCGAGGAGCTCGGCCGCGGAGCGCTGACGATCTTGGGCGAAGGCGTCGTCAACAACCCCGCCAACAAGTCCCTGCGCTTCGACATTCTCGAGTTCGGCCTGGATCGCTTCTGCTTCGAGATGCTCCGGCTCGGCGCGCCGCTCAAGCTGAGTGACGACCAGCCCGTGCTCGGGCGCTTTTTCGCCGAAACCTGTCAATCGCAGGTGCTCGACGACAGCCGCAAATCATTCGTCGTTCAGTATTCGGGCAAGGGATACGGCTGGACGAATCTGAGCGGGCGGCTGGGTTTTACTAGCTCGGGGCTCATCGAATACGCGCCTGATTTTCAAATGCACGAGGGCGCGATGTACATCTACTTTCGGCCGCGCAACATCGACGCCACGCGCTTCAATACGCTGATGGTCGAGTCGAGCTTCGCGAAGGCCGGTATGGCCGTGACCGGGCTCAATCCCGATCAGCTGGGCAGGAATCTGGTCCAGGGCCAGCTTCAGCGTGGCTTCACCGTGATTCGCTACGCCTCGAGCGGCGAGACCGACTTCGGGCTCGGCTACGTGCAGAAGGGGCGCAAACCGTTCAAGCCGTTCAGCGTTCAACACTCCGACAAAGTGACGCTCGCGAACGACCGCACCGAGGTGCACACCGGACAGCAGGACTTCGTCGGCGGCTTCGAGGTAAAGGAGGACGATCAGGCCCTTTACCTGACGCTCAGCGCGGACGGCGCTCCCGCGGTCGACGTCCTTTTGCTCGGCAAGGGCGCGGGAGACGTGATGATCGACCAGTACGTCAAGAACCCGGGACCTACGAGCACTGCGTTCACTCCCGCTCTCGACGAAGCCCTGACGGCCGGACAGCTCTGGAAGCGCTACGCGCGCGTGCCCAAGGGAGTGTACTACTTGCTGATCGACCACAGCGACCGCGTCGGACGGAGCGCCCCGAGCGCCCCTGCCAGCGACGACCGCGCCGCGAAGGTGGATTACCTCGTACAGCTCGGCGCAGCGCCGTAGGTCCTCGGGGGAGGATGGACCTCTACGGTTAACCCCTAGTTCATAGTGACAGGACCCCCGGACGTGGCATACGACCGCATACCGAGCGTGACGACAGCACTCAAAACCCCCCGCGAAGGCCGGCCTGGACCGGGCGTGCAAAATCCCAAGCTGATCCGTTACGCCTTCTGGGCGTTCTGGTTTTTCCTCGTGCCGCTGGGTCTCGCGGTGCTGAGCGTCAAGCTGATCAGGCCGGACGAGATGCTGGTCCCCACCGGCGTCATCGAGCGCATCCGCTGGCTGGTTCAAGATCAGCAAGTGCCGGCGGCCATCGTGCTGTTCACCGCCTTCGAGATGGTCCTCTATCACTACCGGCACTACCTGCCCCTGTCCGGCAAGATCGGCACGAGCGGCAGGAGCGATCTGCCGCGCGAGCTCCGGCGCGACTACGAACAGGCTCTGCAGCTGCTCGAGGAAGCCGAGCGCATCACGAGCAAAAACCGCAAGAGCATCGAGCGCGACGTGCCGCGCGCCTCGCGCGAAGAGCTCTCCGAGAGCTTGGACGAGCTCCGCTCGGCGATGGAGGACGAGCCCTTCGACGCCGATCGCTTCGAAGCCGCGCACGCGCGTACCGCCGAGCTCGTGCAGCGCCATCTGGGTCGCTGGCAAAAGGGTGAGCTGCGCGAATACGCCGAGTCCATCGGCATCGCCGTGGGCGTCGCCCTGCTCCTGCGCGCGTTCGTCGTGGAGGCGTTCAAGATTCCGAGTGGGTCGATGCTGCCCACGCTGCAGATCCAGGATCACATCTTCGTCAACAAGTTCGCCTATGGGCCGAGCGTGCCCTTCAGTAAGTCACGGCTCTTCAGCAATCTGCCGCCCAAGCCCGGGGACGTGATGGTCTTCGAGTTCCCCGACCCCGTGCCGAGCAACCCGCGGCAAGACTTCATCAAGCGTGTCATCGCGCTGCCGGGCGACACGCTCGAGGTCGAGTCCGGTCACCCGATCATCAACGGCTGGCGCGTTCCGAACTGCCGCGTGGGCGACTACGAGTTTTACGAGGGAGACGACGTCTCCCTGAAGCGGGGCGAGCTCTACGTCGAATACCT
>DATHEN010000560.1:0-3677 GCA_035318565.1 Polyangiaceae bacterium | reverse complement strand
TGGCTCGACAGCTACCACTCGTTCTCGTTCGCCGACTATTACGACCCCGAGCACATGGGATTCCGCGCCTTGCGCGTAATCAACGAGGACTGGATCGCGCCTGCGCAGGGATTCGGCAGGCACCCTCACCGCGATATGGAGATCATCTCCTATGTCCGCGAAGGTGCGCTCGAGCACCAGGACTCCATGGGCAACGGTTCCGTCATGCGTCCCGGAGACGTGCAGCGTATGAGCGCCGGGACCGGTGTCACGCACAGTGAGTTCAACGCATCGCAAACCGAGCCCGTGCATCTTCTGCAGATCTGGCTCCTGCCTTCGGAGCGCGGCATCGAGCCGAGTTACGAGCAGAAGCATTTCTCGGCTCAGGAGAAGCAAGGCAAGCTACGCCTCGTGGCGTCGCCCAATGGCGATGACGGCAGCGTCACCATCCATACGGACGCGCGCCTCTACGCCGGCGCGTTCGGTTCAGGAGAGCGCGCGCAATACGAGCTCGCTCGCGGACGCCACGCCTGGGTGCAGGTCGCTTGCGGCCGTGTGAACGTCAACGGCGAGGAGCTCAGCGCCGGTGACGGCGCGGCTGTGAGCGACGTAGGCGCCGTGCAGCTCGAAGGTGTGGATGGCGCCGAGGTGCTGCTCTTCGATCTTGCTTGACGGTCAGCGGCGGATGGTCAGCGGCAGCGCCGTTTTCCCCATGACTTTGCGGCGTCTCGGCAGTCACTCGGGATCTCTTCCAGGCTGCGCGGCTCGCATGCCACGACGCGGCCGCGGCAGTCGAGCGAGATTCGGCAGCATTCTTCGAACATCTCGCGGATCTTTTCGCGGCCGCGCTGCACCCGTGATTTCATGCCGGATAGCGAGAGCCCCAGCATGTCCGCGGCCTCGCTCTGCGTGAGACCTTCGAGCTCGGTGAGCGTAATCGCTTCCCGGTACGGCGACGGCAAGCGAGCGACGAAGAGCGCGACGCACTCGCCGAGGGCAGCTTGCAGCTCTTCCGAATCTTCAGGCGCATCCAGCTCCGGGCGCTCGGGAAGCTCTGCGACTGCTATCAGCGGCTCGCGTGTTCGCACGCGCGCAGAATCGATGATCACGCGTTCGGCGATTTTGTAGACCCATCCACCGAAGCGTTCGCCATCTTGCAAAGCCGAGAGTCCGCCGTGCATCCGCACGAAGATGTTCTGTAGGATGTCATCGACGTCCGCCGCCGAAGCGACGCGGCGCGCGACGTACGGTCTGAGCCGCGCCTCCAGCTCGTTCCACGCGCCGCGGGCTTCAGAAGAAATCATCACTCCTCCTACGCGCAGCACGAAGGCGCGCAGCAGCCGTCGCCGCCCGGCTTCTGCGCCTCGACGGTTGCGGATGCCACGAAATCTTCCGCACCTGGCATGCATTGGCTGATGACGGCGCGGCTCTCCGGGCGTGGCTCGACTTTCACGTTCACGAAGCCCGCATCGTCCAGCAAAGTGCGCAGAGTATCTACCTTTGCGGCGCCCGATACGCAGCCCGTGAGCGCCTCGACGCTCTCGGCCAGAGTTTTTGGCATCTCGGCGGTCGAAACCACGTCCGAGATCGCGAGGCGGCCGCCGGGTTTGAGGATTCGAAATGCTTCGCGAAACACCGCGCCCTTGTCGGGTGAAAGGTTGATCACGCAGTTGGAAAGAATAACGTCAATCGACCCATCCGCCACGGGCAGGTGCTCGATCTCGCCCAGCCGGAACTCGACGTTCGAGGCGTCCACTCGCCTGGCGTTGTCGCGCGCTTTGGCGACCATCTCGGGTGTCATGTCCACGCCGATGACACGGCCTGTCCGACCCACGCGTTTGGCAGCCAGAAAGCAGTCGAAGCCTGCGCCGCTGCCCAGATCGACCACCGCATCGCCCGAGCGAAGCGCTGCAATGGCCTGGGGATTCCCGCACCCGAGGCCGAGATCCGCGCCCTCCGGCACACCGTCCAAGTCTGCCTGGGTGTAGCCCATCGCAAGACTGCCTGCGCCCTCTGCGCCGCAGCAACCGACGCTGCAGCCATCCGCACCTTTGGCCACCTTCGCGTAGGCCGTCCGCACCTGGTTTCTGATCCGATCGTTGTCCTGATGTTCCATCGCGACCTCCAAAGGCAATGACGCGGGATCCCCCAAAAGGACGCAGACTTTTTTCGGGCACCAGGCGCCAATCGAGCCCGATAGTTCGAAAATACACGAATAAGGGCTTGCCGCTGTACTTCGAAATTATTAGAAGTATAGCGGTGCCATCGAAACTTGACCGCCACGCGGAGCAGCTGAGCGCTCTCGGGCACCCGATCCGGCTCGCTATCCTGCGCTTCGTCGTGCAGGGCGGTGCTGAAGGAATCGCGGCGGGCGAGATTCAGTCGCACGTGGACATGCCGGCATCGACGCTCAGTCACCATTTGAAGCGCCTCGTGGACGGCGGTCTGCTGAAGAGTCGCAGCGCCGGAACGTTCCACTATTACTCCGTGGAATATGGCGCGCTGCGCGCTCTCACGGATTACCTTTGGGAAGATTGTTGCAAGCGTGGCAAGTCGGCTTGCTGCTGAGTTTTTGCGGAGTCCAGACTGACGATGTCCTCGGACCTGCCCCGTCGAGCCGTGGCGGAAGCTCTCGGTACGGCCTTCCTGCTGGCCGTGGTCATCGGTTCCGGAATCATGGGCGAGAGGCTTGCCAATGGGAACATCGCGATCGCGTTGCTAGCGAACACGCTCGCGACTGGAGCTGGCCTCGTCGCCTTGATCCTGACGTTTGGCTCGATCTCGGGCGCGCACTTCAACCCGGTCGTTTCGCTCGCCGACGCGACTCGAGGCGGTTTGGCTTGGCGAGAAGTGCCCGTATACATCTTGGCGCAAGTGGTCGGAGCGTTCTTCGGCGTGGCTGTCGCTCACGTCATGTTCGGCGAACCCTTGTTTTTCGCGTCGACCCATGTGCGCGCCGGAGCGCCCCAGATCGTCAGTGAGTTCGTGGCGACGTTTGGCCTGCTGGCAACGATCTGGGGCAGCGGTCGTGCGCGGCCGAGCGCGGTTCCGTTTGCGGTGGGCGCCTACATCACGGCCGCCTACTGGTTCACCTCGTCCACGTCGTTTGCGAACCCGGCGGTTACCCTCGCGCGCGCTGCGAGCAACACCTTCGCAGGCATTCGACCGGCTGATGCACTCGGTTTTGTCGTCGCTCAAGTGCTCGGAGCCGCCGCCGGGACGTTCACATTGGCGTGGCTGATCCCAGGGTTGCCAAAGGCTGCCGGCCGCGTGGTCGAGCCGAGGCATGACGGAGAAGACGTAATATGAAGGTGGTGCTCTTTGCCTGCGTTCACAATGCCGGGCGCTCACAGATGGCGGCCGCATGGTTCAACGCCCTGTCCGATCCCGCGAAGGGCCGCGCGGTATCTGCTGGCACAGAGCCCGGCACGCGCGTGCACCCGGAAGTTCTGGAGGTGATGAAAGAGGTCGGTATCGATCTTTCCGACCAGCGCCCGCAATTCCTCTCCGACGAGCTGGCGCGAACGGCAGCGCTCCTCGTCACCATGGGATGCGGTGAGGCGTGCCCTTTCATTTTAGGGCTTCAGCGCGTCGACTGGCCGCTCGAAGATCCCAAAGGAAAGCCTCTCGACCGCGTGCGCGCGATCCGCGATGAAATAAGAGGGCGCGTGTGCAAGCTCATTGAAAAAGAGGGGTGG
>DATHEN010000559.1:0-5443 GCA_035318565.1 Polyangiaceae bacterium | reverse complement strand
GAAGAAGACGACCTGGAAGATGACGACGACGACGACCTCGACGATGACGAGTAGTCGCCAGCACGCGCCCTAGGGTCTGGATCGCCACCCGCCCGGGCGAGCTCGACCCGCGCAGCGATTCTCTTTCCAAGCAGAGGGCGTCGCGTTACACACGGACGCGGTGGATTCCACTCCGCACTTCGACGGCTGTCAGATCATCGAACGGCTCAAATCGGGCCCCGTTGCGGACGTGTACCACGCCATCCAGCAGCCGCTGGGCAGACCGGTTCTCATCAAGGCCCTGAGCTCCAGCATCCTCCCGAGCTCACCGTTCGCCGCCATGCTCGAGCGCGAAGCGCGCCTGCTGTCGGAGCTACATCATCCGAACATTTTGCACCTGTACGACTTCGTCCGGAAGGACGAGCGTATGTGGCTCGTCCTCGAGTACGTGGATGGCTGGACGCTGGAGGATCTGCTCGCGCGCACGAAGCGGCTGCCGCACACGGCCGCATGCGCGATAGCGCTGGAAGTCGCTCGCGCGCTCGATCACGCGCACGATCGCGGTGTCGTGCATCGCGAAGTGCAGCCACGAAACATTCTCGTGTCGCGCCGCGGTGAGATCAAGCTGGTTGGGTTCTCCGTCGCGATGAACGAGCGTTCACCCACGGCACCGGAGCTCCTCGACGGCGCCACACCGTTCGGCGGACCCGTATACATGTCCCCGGAACAAATCCTGGGCGAGGCGCCCGATCCGCGCAGCGATCTGTTCTCGCTCGGTATCGTGCTCTACGAAATGATCGCCGGAGTGAATCCCTTCGCGGCACCGGACGAGCGCAGCGTCACTCAGCGCATCCGTCACGATCCTCCCGCACCGCTCACGCGCGAGCGCGCGGACGTGCCCGCCGCGGTCGAACGGATCATCGGGCGCTGTCTCGAAAAAATGCCGAGCGATCGTTTTCATTCGGCGGCCGAGCTCGTGACGGCGCTGGCTTCGGCCACTAGCGAAGGCGTCGCCGGCTCACAACGGCAGGCGATCGTCGGGAGCCTCACGCGCGCGGGTCTGCTCGCGGAGGCGCCGGTCAGCGAAGCCGATCTGTCCGCTCAAGTCATACCGCAGGCGCGAAGACCGAGTTTGGGGCCGGCGGTACGCGGCTTGCTCGCGTGTTTTGGGCTGATCGTCGTCGGTGGCGGCGCGATCCAATATCTCGCCGCCCAGAACGCCGACGGCGCAGCGGCGCGGCCGGCCGGCAATTCGCTGCCGCTCGTGCCGAGCCAGCCCGGCTACCTGCGTGTCGTCGCAGACCCCTGGGCGCACGTGATCGTCGACGGCCAGAAGATCGACACCACACCCTTCGCCCGCTCGATTCCACTTTCAGCCGGGACCCACTACGTGCGCCTGGAGCATCCGAGCGCCGTCACCGAACGACGCACGATCCGCCTCGTGCCCGGCGAGACCGTCCTGCTCGACGTGCGCATGAAGGTGGAAGGGCCAAAGCCCTTGAGCTCTGCCGAAGAGCTCGATCTCGCTGGTCCGTCCGATGCGGCGAGCGATGCTCCGTACTCGCCGTGAGCTGCTCACGCCGCGCGCTACGCCGCGACGGTCGGACGTTTCCAGATTTTACGATCGTCGTCTTGAATGCGCGTAAGCCGGCGTTGCTCCTGAATGAACGCGGCGTAAGTACGAGGCACGCGGACGTCGCTGGCGAGCGCACTCAATACGCGCAATGCCGCTTCTGCATCCGACGCCGCGCGATGAGCTTTCTCTATGGCGATGCCGAGCCGCGTACAGACCTCGCCGAGTGCCTTGCTCTTCTCTTCCTTCTGCAGCTCACGCACCCAAACGAGCGGATCGATCCACTCGATACCTTTGCGTACGGCTGGAGGCGGAGCGGCCTCGTTGATACCGGCGCGCGCGAGCTCAGCGTTCAAGAACGCGCGATCGAACTCGGCGTTGTACGCTAGCGGCACGGAGCCACGCAGGATCTCCAAGAGCTCGCGAGCGACCTCTGAAAATGGCGGTTTGTCCCGCACGTCATCATCACCGATTCCGTGAACCTCGAAGGCTTCCTGTGGAATCGGGCAACCCGGGTTCACGAGCCAGTGATGGCGGGTAACCACCTCACCGCGCTGCCAGACCACGCAACCGACCTCGACGACCCGGTCGTTAATCGGATCGCGACCCGTCGTTTCAGTGTCGATGGCGACCAGCGGCAGGTCGTGAAGCGCGCAATCGCCCTGGCATTCATCGGCCAATCCTGCGGCGACGATGCGAAGCAGGTGTGCGATGCCTGGGTAGTGCCGGCCGGTGGGGAAACAACCCCCACCCCCCGCGGCGTTTTTCACGGCGCTTTCTCCGCGCGCTTGGTGGACGCGGCGCCCGCCGGCCCCGCATCGGAACCGGCCGACGCCGACCCCGCATCGCTCGGGGTAACACGGCTCGGGCGCTTGCCGGTCTTGGCTTCGAGCTCTGTCTCGATCCAGTTCGGGAGATCGCGCGTGAGGTCGAAGTGGGTCAAATCGAAGTGGCGGCCATTGATGTAGATCCAGGGCGTTCCGCTGAGCTCCAGCGCGTCGGCCTGTTTGCGATCGCGCGTGACCACGTCTGCGGTCGCTTCGCTCGCGGCGTCGTCTTGAAATTTTTTCAAGTCGAGCCGCAGGTCCTGTGCAATGCGTTTCACGGTCGCGTCATCGAGCTCTTTGCCCTCTGCGTGGGCCGCGAACAGACGCGCGTGCATTTCCCAGAATTTGCCCTGTTTGCCGGCCGCAACCGCGGCGCGCGCGGCTTTCTCGGCGTGCTGGTGGATCGAAAGCGGGAAATGCTTGAACACGAGCCGGACCTGGCCCGGATAAGCGTCTACGAGCCCGTGCAAAGCCGGCGCGGCCTTGCCGCAAAACGGGCATTCGAAGTCCGCCCATTCCACGATCTGCACGGGCGCGTTGACGGGCCCCAGCGCGGGCGAGTCGTGGACTTCGAGGGTCTTGATCTGGTCGGGGGCGAAACGCTTGCGGAAGGCTCCTTCTATTTGGGAGCGAGCCTTGCCTTCGCGCACTTGCGTGGCCAAAAATTGCGCCGCCGGCAAGCACAGCCGGCAGTCGCGTTTTTGCTTCACGCACTCCGCCACACTGACCGGCTGGTCCGGACAGGGGGCAAGCAACTCGGTGACGAACATGGACCAGTCGGCCTTTTCTCGACTGGTCAGGTTGCTCGTGTCCACGCCGGGTAGGCTGACGACTTCGCTCGCTTCCGCGGTGGGGGCAGGCGCCTTACCGCCGTCCGCAGGCGAACGGCAGGTAACGAGCTCGAGATTGACCAGAGTCAGGCTGATGATGGCCGCAAGAGCGCGCAAGCTCAGCATCGCGGGGCAGGGTAGTACGTTCCGACGCGAATGTAAGGTAGATCGACGCGCATGAGCGATTCGGCCATCCCCCGGGCGGAAGCGCGTGGCCCTGCGCCGCGGGGCGTCCGCCATGTGATCGCCGTGGGAGGCGGGCGCGGCGGCGTCGGAAAGAGCGTTCTGGCCGTAAATCTGAGCGTGTACCTCGCTCAGCTCGGCCGTAGTGTAATTCTGATTGACGCAGACCCCGCCGGCGCGGAGCTGCACACACTGCTCGGTCTGGATACGCCCATCGAGTCCGCCCGGCGAGACGACCTCGAAGATGACGACCTGGCGGTGTTACCGACGCCCGTGCCCGGTTTATCCCTGATGCCACAGCGCTACAGCGTGGGCTCGACTACTCCGATTCGACCGGGCCGGAAAGCGCGTTGGGCGCGCGGGCTCCGCCAACTGGATGCCGACTACGTGCTCCTGGATCTGGGATCGGGCACAGCCCCGGCCACGCTCGACTTATTTCTCGCAGCAGACCTGGGACTGTGCGTGACCGCGCCGGAACCCCCGAGCATCGAAGCCACGTATCGCTTCGCTCGGGCGCTGTTTCTGCGCAAGCTGCGGCGTGCGCTCGTCAAAGATCGCTTCAGGATGCGCCTCGTCGAGCGCGCACAGGCAGAACTAGCCGCTCTGCCTTCGCCGCTCGAGCTCGTGCGGGTCATTGCTCGCTACGATCCTGCCGCCGGCGAGCTGGCTGCCGCCGAGCTTCAGCGCCTGCAGCCAAGGCTGGTGTTGAACGGCACCCGCTTGCGCCCGGACAGCGACATTGCCCCCGCCATGTGCGATCTTTCGCTGCGCTACCTCGGCGTCCGCTTCGATTACGTTGGTGCCATCGAGCAAGATGACGCCGTCTGGCTCAGTGTGGTGCGGAGAAGACCCGTGCTCATCGATAGCCCGGCCAGCAAAAGCGCGAGAAACCTGGAACGTATCGCACGCCGCGTGTTGGCGCTGGCCACTTCGCGCGATCAACCGCGCAACGAGCCGCCGCGCGCGATCGTGCCCGAGGAGCCGAACCTCTACGAGGTGCTCTGGAGTCACCCGGGAGCGTCCGACGAAGAGCTGCGGCGTGCCTACAAGCGGCAGCGCGAGATTTATCAGGCCGGCAGTCTGCCACTCACCTCCCTGCTCGACGGCGAGCAGCTGCGAGTGGAGCAAGCTCGCATCGAAGAGGCGCATGAAACTCTGCTCGACCCATTGCGGCGCCGCGCCTATGACGTCTCGACTTTCCCGGAGAACGAGCCGCCGGAGCCCGAGCGCAACGTCATGCTCGACGCCGCACTCTTGGCAGAGCGCGCCATGCTGCAACAAGAGCTCGCCCGCGAGCTCAACTCGGAAAGCGAGTTCACCGGCCAGCTCTTGCGCAAGGTGCGCGAGTCACAGGGTATCGAGATCGAAGAGATCGCCAAGCACACGAAGATCTCCAACGCTCACCTCAACGCCATCGAAACGGAGGATTTCGCGAGTCTGCCGGCGCTGGTTTACACGCGCGGATTCGTGCAGCAGGTCGCCAAGTACCTCAAATTGGATCCGGCGCAGGTCACCAAGACGTATCTGCGTCGCCTCCGGCACTGGCGCGCCGCTTCGAGCGGTGAAGTAACGCATTGATGGCCTTCGCTCAGCGCCCCACCTCCACGCCGCATGCGCCGTCCGCAGCGGATTCCGTGATCTCCAGGGATCTCGGGTTCACGCTGGCGCTGGCCGTAGTGGCGCTCTTGCCCCGGCTGTTCGTGGCCATCGCCTGGGCGCGCGAGCCCGTGTGGGACGGCCACTACTACCACTTTGGTGCCGAGCGCATCGCGCTCGGGCTCGGCTATTCGGAAGACGTGATCGCGCGGGGCATCTCGGTGTGGAAGCCCTGGACGCATTACCCCGTCGGCTACAGCGGCGTGCTCGGCCTGGCTTACGCGCTGTTCGGCTCCGGGCTGGTGGTCGCGCCCGTCGTCAACGCGGTGATCGGCGTGCTGCTCGTCGTGATAGTGCATCGCCTGGCGCGCTACTACCTCTCGGAGACACGCGCACGTATCGCCGCGGGGCTGACTGCGCTCCATCCGGGTTTGATCGCCTACACCGCGGTCGTG
>DATHEN010000558.1:0-8798 GCA_035318565.1 Polyangiaceae bacterium | reverse complement strand
CCGTCATCTACGTCTCGATCAGTAGATTCAACGGCAAGCTGCTTGCGCAATTCGATCCCGCGATGAGCCTGGTTCTGAAGCGGAAACTGGGCGCGAATCAGGCATTGAATTTCGACCTGGCAAACGCTTGTGCAGGGATGTGCACCGGCACGCACGTGCTCGACTCGATGATTCGTGCCGGAGTCGTAAAGAACGGCATGGTCTTGAGTGGTGAATGCATTACGCCCATTGCCGCCGTCGCACTTCAGGAGATCCGTGCGACGGACCCTCAGCAGGTCGCATCGCTGACGGTTGGAGATGCTGCAACTGCGTGCATCTTGGAAGCCTGTCCTGTGGGTGAGCCGGGCATCGAATTTACTCGGTTCGTCACGGCGGCCGCGTTTTCCGAATTGTGCCTCGGTCTGCCCAGTGATGAACGTGGCGGTGTGGCAATGTACTCGGATGCCTCGGCGCTGCACATGGCGGCCATCAAACGCTGCCCGCGTTTCCTCGAAAAGATTCTGGGCGATCAGGGCGTGCGCTTGTCCGATCATGACTTTTTCATTCCGCATCAGACCGCCGCGAACGCGATTCGCGTTGGAACCGAAGCCATTGCCAGATTCCTCGAAGACGATCTACCGAGCGTCGTCAGCGTCATCGGTGAATACGGAAATACTTCTTCGACGAGTCATTTTTTGGCGCTCCACACCGCGATCGCCGACAAGCGGATCAAACAAGGTGACCGCGTTCTGTTTCTCGTAGTGGCATCGGGCTTGGTGATCGGTGCCGTATCTTTCACGGTTAGCTTTCTGGAGGCCGCCAGTGCGAACGAAGATCATAGCGACGGCAGTTTGCAACGAGCCCGATCTCGACGAGTCGGTTGAATTTTCGGCACGGGCCGGCAGAACGGCGCTGGACGAATCTGCGCTCGATGAAGCCGACATTGGTCTTTTGATCAACATCGGTGTTTATCGCGATTCGAACATACAAGAGCCCGCGCTCGCGGCGTTGATCCAGGGCCGCATCGGTCTCAATGGCGATCCGCTGAGCAAGAAAGGCCCCGCGTTCTCCGGCGCAGGTACGTTCTCGTTCGACCTGCTCAATGGTGCGTGTGGGTTGTTCAACGCCGTGCAAGTCGCGCATAGCTTCATGGAAACCGGCCCGACACGCGCAGCGCTCGTCGTGTCGAGCAACGTGCACCCGTCCCGGCGACGTCACGAGGGATTTCCCTTTGCCCACCTGGGTGCCGCCATGCTGCTCACGGACTCGGCCACGAGTAGCGGGTTTCACAGCATCTCGCTCCAGGTGTCTCAAGGTGAATACCTCGGAAGTCGCACGGTTGCCGATCTCGGTGCCGGTGCGAACGGGCGCTCTCAGCTGGACTTCGAAGTGGATGCTGACTACGGAGAACGTCTCGGGATTTTTGCGGCGCGCGGCGTTGCGAAATACATCATGCAGGAGAAAATCGACGTCAAACGCATCAAATACGCTCTCGTCGATTTAAGCGGCAGCGACGGCGCGGGAGCTCTGACGCGTGAGCTCGCGTTGAGCACGGATCAGTGCATCGACGTGAACGCACGATACGGTGCATCGTTCACGTCGTTTCCCATTCTGGGCTATCACATGGCATGCGCGCAGGGCGTTGCAAGTGGTGATCAGCTCCTGTTCGTCAGCGCTGGCGCGGGGCTCACGCTGGCCTGTGGTTTGTACGTCGTATAGTGGCGATGGGAGATGAACGAGCAAGAGGTCGGGTAGCGCTCGTAACGGGCGCCTCGAGTGGCTTCGGGCTTCTCACCGCCCTGACTCTCGGCAAGTCCGGTTTTTCGGTGTTTGCCACGGTGCGGAGTGACGACAAGAAGTCCGAGCTCGTGCGCGCCGCCGACGCCGCAGCCGTCGAGCTGCAAGTCCTCACGATGGACTTGGCCAAAGCCGACGCCCGCAGCGCGGCCGTGCGCGCGGTATACGACAGAGCAGGCCGGATCGACGTGCTCGTCAACAATGCCGGCTATGGTCTCGGGGGCTTCGCCGAAGACGTGAGTGAGGAGGAATTGCGCCAGCAATTCGACACGAACTTCTTCGGGACCGTCGAGCTCACGAAGTTGGTGCTGCCGGGCATGCGTGAACGACGCTCGGGCGCGGTGATCGTGCTTTCATCGATGGCGGGCGTCGTAGCCAGTCCCGGCGTGTCTTCCTACTGTGCGTCGAAGTTCGCGCTGGAAGGCTACTTCGATGCATTGAACTACGAGCTCGCCCCGTTCGACGTAAACGTGTCGTTGATCGAACCGGGTCAATTTCGTACGCGCGCGCTCACGGCGTATCCGGTAGCACGGCGAAGCGAGCTTCCATCATCGGCGTACTTCAAACTTTGCGAGTTCATCAAGGCACTCATCGCGAAGCGCGTCGCAGGTTTGAGTTCGGACCCGCAGGACGTGGCTGACTTGATCGCACGCATCGCCCTCGCGCGAAGCCCGCGCTGCCGGTACGCGGTCGGCGCTGATGCACGCGTGTTCGGGTTTCTTCAGCGGTTCCTGCCCGAAATGCTGTTCCGAGGAACGCTACGCACCGCGATCCGCCTCGTCTACAGAAGGCTCGAGCGCGGCGGCGCCGCCAAGCCGTGACAACGACGAAGGCGCTCGATGTTGCGGCGCCCGCTCAAATCGCGGCCTCGACGCCGCCCGATTCGGCGTTTTACGAGAAATCGCAAAAGGAGCGAATGCGCTCGGCACGAGAGCGCGCGGGAGGGAACAACGACGAGACAGCTTCCAGGTCGCTGGCGACGTGCTCAACCGTGGTGACCGGTTCGTCTCTCATGTCGTCTCTGCTGGCTGGGGAACGCCGGCGTCCCGAGTATCAGACGTACTGCTCTATCCTGGGCTCCTGATGCGAAATTGCATCGAGCGCGCCCTATCTATGCTTCGCGCCCTCGATCACTCGAGCGGACAGAGCTTGGCGCGCAGGGACAGCGTGTCGACCCAGTAGTTCGTCAAATCGTTGACGGCGTTCTGGCTCGAGATCGTGATCTGGAGCACCTTGCCCGCGTGGGCCTCCCTCGTTGTCAGCGAGAAGGGCATCCACTCCAAGGTGGTTGACTGGGTGGAGCTGAGCGACAGCGCGCGCTCGTAGTCGGCTCCGGTCAGCGCGTCGCCCACGTCGATCCGAAAGTAGCTCGACAAGGCGGGTGCGCCTGACCCGGGAATCAACGCGTAGACGCCACTCAGCGTGAGCTCGGCCGTTGCGGCGGGCACTTCCACCGCTTGCCACACGCGCATGCTGATATTGGACTGGCCACCGAGCCAGGCAAACCAATCCGGTGTATCGGCGAGATCCGCGTTCTCCCAAATCAAGCTGCCATCGCTGAAGAGCGGAAACTGGCGCCAAGCGAGATTTTCTCCGTAGTCGAAATTGGCATTGAGCAAGAGCTCCACGGAGGTGGATACGTCGTGGTGGACGCAGCCTGCGGCCGGCTCCGAGCAGTAGTCGAAGGTGCAGCGATTGGAGTCGCCGCAAACGAGCGGCGTTCCTGGCTGACAACCCGTGGCAGGATTGCAGGTCTCGCTCCCACTGCAGACCTTGTTGTCGTTGCAGAGAGCGTTCGACGGTGTATGGGTGCAACCGAGCGATTCGTCGCAGTCATCCACGGTGCAGTCGATATCGTCGTCGCAGTCGAGAGTCGCGCAGTGCCGAGCCACGTCTGCTGCAGAATCGCGTGCGTCCAGTAGTCCGGCGTCTCCGCCGTCGATTCCGGCATCGCTGGCGTCGTCGATGGAGGCATCGGTCCCGGCGTCCTCGGCAGCCCCGTCTGTATCCAGTACTGCGGCGTCGCTCGAGTCGGATGCCGCGGCGTCGGAGCTCGCATCACTCGCGGAAGCGGCGTCACCGGCCGCATCCGGTCGGGGTTGGTTCGCCGAGGGCGCGTAGGTCGTGCCGTCGTCGGAGCAGGCCGACACCAAAAGGCAGAGAGCGCACGCGTGATGGGCCCCCGCTCTCGATCCCAGATATTGTTTCAGCCTCATAAACACGATGCCCCTCTCCAGGATCTGCGCCCGACCGCCCACGTGCTACTGCATGCCGGAATGCGCAGGCAAAGGAAGAATAGCGAGGCGCAGTGCGGATGATTCGTCTTCGCGTGATTTACGCCGCCCGCGTGCTGGGCTTCCTTTTCACCACCGGCCCGTGCTTCGCGGATTCTGAGCCCTCGGAAACGAAGTCGAACAGCGCGCCCATTGCACCGGCATCCCAAGAGCCGGATCCGGATTCGCAGCGCGAGGAGCGAGCCCAGGCCCTGTTTCGGCGTGGCATCGCGCTCGCCGCCGAGGAACGTTGGCATGAAGCCGAGCGTATATTTGCGGAGTCGTTCGACACCGTGCCTCGGCCGAGCGCGGCGTTCAATCGCGCGCTGGCGCTGTACCGGCTCGGTCGGATGCTCGAAGTAGTGGAGACCATAGGTCGCTTTCTGGCTCTTACGGACGCGCGGCATGACGCAGCCCAGCGTCTTCGTGCCACGGAGCTGCAGGCTCGCGCACGGGCAGCTCTGGCAACGTTGCTGGTCCGTGTCGAGCCTCTGGAGACACGGCTCGAGATGGACGGAGTCGTTCGAACGGAGACCGGAACGACGCGCTCTTTCTCCGTGGATCCAGGCGAGCACCTGCTGATTCTCAGTCGCTCGGGATATCGGTCCGAACGGCGGCGTGTGGTGCTGGGCGCCGCCGAGCGCGGCTCACTCGCGGTGACTTTGCGCTCAGCGCCCGCCGAGAGCGCGCGCGCCGAAGCACCACCCCGATCGGCGCCGTCACGGGTACCGGTGGAGAGTGAGTCGAGGGGACCGGGCGCTTTGCCCTGGGTGGTGGTCGGCGCGGGCGCGGTCACGCTGGCGGCGGGCGCCACGACGGGAATACTCGCGCTCAAGAAAGAATCTGACTTGGACCGGCGCTGCAACTTGGTCGATGAAACGTGTCCTCCGGAGGCGCGGGACGAGCAGCGCGACCTGAAGACCCTGGTCACGGCCACGGACGTACTGCTCGTCACGGGATCGGTGCTCTGTGTTGCGGGGGTCGGTTGGTATTGGTTCAGCCGAAAGGCGCCGGTAGACGTCACCGCCGCTGCGCTGCCGAAGGGGGCGTACCTGAGCGTGGGGGGCAACCTGTGAAGTCGCTGGCGGCCATCGCCGTTCTGCTGCCGATCTGCGCGGCATGCAGCACGGACGAATCGTCGCCGCTCGAGGACGCAACGAACCCGTCACCCGAAGCTGGCACTACTGCACCCGGACTCGGTGGCTGCCAGGCGGGTCTACGCGATTGTGTGGATGGCGGTGCCGTCGAGTGTGTGAATGGCGAATGGGTCGCGCAGGCGCGCTGTGAATTCCCAAAGCCGCATTGTGCCGCAGGCCGCTGCATCGAGTGTTTGCGCGGCGAGGTAGCGTGTGCCGCTGCCAACACAGTATTGCGCTGCGATGAAGCGGGCGCCTGGCAAGCCGCGCTGGCGTGCTCCGGCTCGCTCCCCGTGTGCCTCGACGGACGCTGCGTCGAGTGTCTACCCGGCCGAAATCTCTGCGATGGACGCCGGCCCGTCGTCTGTCGCGCCGACGGTACCTACGCCAGCCAGACGCCGTGCAAGAGTGGGACGCGCTGCGCTTTCGGCGAATGCGTGCCCGACCAACCCCCGGCGGTGCGCATCCTCGAGCCCGCGGATGGCTCGCTTTTCCGCGTGAAGCAGGCAAACCACACCAGCGTCGAAATCGCGGTGCACGGCGAAGCGCTGGATCCCGAAGACATAGAGGTCGCGGACCTGCATCTCAGCTGGTCGACCGATCGCATCGATCTTCAAGGCGGCGCGCGGATCTTGGCGCGTGGGTCCACCGCGCCGGCGTGGCTGAATGTTCCGACGCCTTGTCAGGAAACGCGGCACCAGCTCACGCTGACCGCGGTCGACAGCGCCTCCAATCAGGGCCGCGCGACGATTACCGTGGTGGTCGGCTGCTACGTGGAGCCTTGAGAGCCGGTTATGGCTTGGCAAAGGATTCTAGCTTCCGTTCTTGCGCCCCTGATGCTCGCGGCGGCATGTTCGCTGGTCATCGATAGCGATCGGACTTTCGCCGACGACGCCGGCCTGGACGCGACGAATCCAGGCAGCGGTGGCAGCAACTCGGGAAGCGATAGCAGCTTCGAATGCGCGCCCGGCTGTCGAGGCAAGCTTCCGTTTCATTGCGAAAACACCGCGGAGGTCGTCGCGGCCAATCCCTGTCCGGACGTCTGCTTCAAGGGTGACTGCGTGGCGTGCGTGCCGGACACGTATCACTGCTCGAGCGTGACGCAGCTCGACAAGTGCAACCCGCTGGGACAGTGGGCGGCGGAGACGCAGTGCCAGCTGAGCGGCGCCGCGCCCGGAGCCAAGTGGTGCGTCGCGGACGCTTGCGTCAATAACGAGGAACCGGAGCTCTACATCGATAAGCCGGACAACGACGAAACCTTGATTGTGTTTGCGCCGAACCGGTTGGCGACCCTCAAGCTCGAAGGTCGGGCCTTCGATGAAAATCGAACGGAGGACCTGAGCGGATCCATCGAGTGGCACGCAGCACGGGTGGATGAGCCGGACGGCCAAAAATGGGTGGGCAGTGGTGCGAGCGTGTTCAACGTGCAGCTCGAAAACATCCGCGGCTGTGAGCAGGTGGGAACTGCGTACGACATCAGCGCGACGGTCGTCGACCGCGCGGGCTTCGTGCAACGACAGACCGTCAGGATCCGGATTCGGAACGATCAGGTCTGTCCCAGCGGCTGACTTCGGCGCCCGCGCTGTCGCCGAAAACCGGCCGCGACCAAGCCAAGCAGCCACCACGCAGCGCCCAACGGAGCGCTTCCGGCAGCGCGACAGCCGCAGCTCGACTTGGTTCCAGCGCTCACATCGGGCTCCTGCGAAGCGTCGGGACTCGAAGCGTCGGGCTCGGAGGGGCTCGAATGGCGGCATTGGCCGTTGTCACAGCGCTGGTTTGGGGGGCACACTACCGCTTCGCACGCTGCGTCGAGGCAGCGTCCGGTCTCCGGTTCGCAGAACTCTCCGTCCGAGCAGCGGCCGTTTTTGGGGCATGCGGAAGGCGCGCAGCCGCGGTCTCCGCGACATACGAGCGGGGGCTCGCACGCCTGGCTGCAGCCCGTGTCGACACAAACGCCGTCTTCGCAACGCTGCTGCGGCGAGCACTCGACCCCGGCGCAGGAGGCGACGCAGCGGTGGGCTTGGAAGTCGCGGGTCGGACGGCAGACCTCCGAGGATTTGCACGGATTCGGCGAGCACGGATCGTCGGCGCAGCGCCCGGCGTGACAGGCTTGACCGCTGAAACAGCCGAAGTAGTAACAGTTGCTTTCGGGAACACAGCCGGCGTTTCCGGAAAGCCCCAGGCAGCGCGTTCCGATCGGACAGCCTGACGGGCAGGGGCTGCCGCAACCCGCGTCTTGCCCGAGGCACTCGCACTCCGGCACGAGCAGCCCACCCTGAGCGGACTCGAACGGCGCGCACACGCTGGCGCCGTCGCTCTGGACCACGACGGCGCTGCTGCAAGCGGCGCAGCGATCGAGCACGCAGTGGCCCTGAGTGCCGCCGTCAGCCAGCGGGAATGGCGTACAAGTTGCTGCTCCCTGGCAATCCGCTGTCGTCGTGCAACGCGGCGCGCATTGGAAGCCGAAGCGCGTGTCCAAGCAGGCTCGATCCGCTGGGCACGGTGAGGAACCGGCTGCGCCGTCTGTGGCGGGCGAGTCGTCGTCGGGCTGGCCGTCGCAGTCGTTGTCGATGCCGTCGCAGATCTCGGGCTTGGGTTGCACTCCACCGACGCACGCTCCCTTGCCTTCGATGCATTCCCAATGGCCACTTTCGCACGGCCGCGTGAAGTTTCCGCACGCACCACCGAATTGCCGGGGTGGGTCCGCGGTGTCGAGCGTGAGCAGCAAGCCGCGCGGCCAAGTCTGACGCGTGTCGTCGGCGACTCCGTCGCAGTCGTTGTCGAGCCCGTCACAGGTCTCTGGAACCGGCCCCACGCCGCCGACGCAGATCGCGCTTCGGCCGAGCAAGTCGCATTGCCAGCGGCCATCACGGCATTCACCGACACCGAGCGAGTCCGGGGTGAGCTCGGGCGCCGCCGCGACGCGACAGGGCTCTGCGAGCGGGAAGTCCTCGTCGACCAGCTCGTCGCCGTCGTCATCGCGGCCGTTGCAGCGTTCGACGCCGCCATCGGCTGCCGCGGCCCCGGCCCACGCCGCGATCGCCAAGGCAAGCACTACGCCTCGCTCAGTGTTTCTCATCCGAGTCGAAGCGCTTCGTGATGCCGTAGCTGGCCATGCGGCGCACGAGCGTGCGAAGCGGGAGCTGCAAGAGCTCTGCAGCAAGGCTCTGGTTCCAGTCGGCGCGCTTCAGCGCGTTCAAAATCAGGCGCGCCTCGTACGCGCGAACCTGTTCCTTGAATGACGACGCTTCGTCAGAGTGGCCCTCGGCCGCAGAATGCAGCTCGCGCACGCTCGACTCCGAACGGCCGGCGTCACGAACACGTTCGGGCAGGTCGGCCACCCCTAGCACCGGTCCGCTCGCCAGCACACAAGCTCGCTCGATCACGTTTCGGAGCTCGCGCACGTTGCCCGGCCAGCGGTAGAGGGTGAGGGCGCGGAGCGCGGCCGAGTCGAAACCCGACACGCTGGTCTGCAGGCGTTCGTTGGCTTTCTGCCGGAAGTGTTCCGCCAACGGGCCAATCTCGTCGACGCGCTCGTGCAGCGGCGGAACCTCGAGCACGACCGTGTTCAGGCGAAACAACAGATCGAGTCGGAATGCGCCATCGCGCACCA
>DATHEN010000557.1:0-16533 GCA_035318565.1 Polyangiaceae bacterium | reverse complement strand
AAATTGCAAGAGTGGCTGGACGGCACACGTACGCGGGAACACGCAGGCGCACGCAGTCCTCTCGCGTCGGGAATCGGCGCGCGGCGCTCGTTCGTGGAGCTGACACCGGGTCCGCTGCGTGGCCGGCTCGTCCTCGTGAAGGCGCTGCCACACCACGAGCTGCCACTCTGCTTTGGTCGAACCCGGATGAACGGCGATTCCGCGTACGATATTCACCCGATCCCTTGAGCCGAGCACGAGCGGTCGCGGGCGGGGACCGGAGCGGATTCCGGAGGCCGAGCGCCGCGCGGTCGATCTTGTAGTACGCTAGCCCACGATGGGCTCGGCAGAACTCGCGATTCCCGGACTCGAGTTGCTGAGTGAGCTTGGGCGTGGTGCCCACAGCGTGGTGTTCAAGGCGCGTCGCGGCGGGGCCTTCTACGCCGTCAAGCTCCCGCTCCAGGGTGAGACGGGTGCCAAGGCGAAGCTTTTGACACAACGCTTCTTGCGCGAGGCGGTGGCCCTGGCGCGCGTGCGGCATGCGGCGCTGCCGCAGGTGATGGAAGTCGGCGAGAAAGACCGGCTGCCGTACATCATCATGGAGCTTGCGACCGGCGTTACTCTCGCCGACCACCTGAGTCAGCGCGTTCTCAGCGAGCCCGAGGTGTTGCATCTGGGACGTCAGCTCGCGGATGCGCTGGCGCATATACACCAATCAGGCCTCGTTCACCGCGACGTGAAGCCCAAGAACATCATGTACGATGCGGGCACTCGCGAAGCGCGCTTGGTCGACTTCGGTTTCGCCGCGAGCTCCGTGGCAGTCATACGCGTCGAAGCCAGCGCGGGCACGTTGGCCTATGCAGCGCCTGAGCAGATCAGCGGTTCACGCGAGCGCGTGGATGCGCGCGCCGACTTGTATTCGCTGGGTTGTGTTCTGTTCGAATGTCTGACCGGCGCGCCACCCTTTTCGGAGCTCGATCCGAAGCGCCTGCTGTATCAGCATGCCAACTTGCCCGCGCCCGACCCGGGCGCGTTCGCGACGCAAGTGAGCAAGCCCTTGAGCTCGGTGCTGCTGCGCCTGCTCGCGCGCAATCCCGACGATCGCTATCCGAACGCCGAGATGCTGCGTACGGACCTCGAGCAGCTCGAGCATGCGGCACAGGGTGACGGCGCCGAGACGGAAGCGCCTTCGCGCGGGAACGCGCACCGCCCGAGCACGCTGCTCACACCTCTCATCGGTCGCGAGCCCGAGCTCGAGCATTTACTGGAAGCGTGGCGCGAATCGCAGCAGGGGCGCGGGCAAATCGTGCTCATCCGTGGAGCGCCGGGTAGCGGTAAGACGAGGCTCGTCGAGGCGCTGCTCGACAACGCACGTGAGGGTACGGCCGCGGCCATAATGGCGAGCTGCCAGCAGCTGGATCCGACACCTTTTTCGGCGATTCGCCAGCTGCTGGAAGCGCACCTGCGCAGCTACGATGCGCTCCCTGCGGCGGACCGGTTGCGCGCGATTGCGCGCTTGCGCAGCGTCGCGGGAGAGCTCGCACCGCTGCTGGCCGTCATATCGCCGGTGTTGTCGCGCGTATTCGAGAATTCGGCAGCGCCACCGCCCCGCAGCGCGGACGCCCAGCATTTGTTCGCGGAGGGCCTGTCGGAGTTTCTCAGCAAGCTGCTCTTGGAGCTCGGCCCGAGCGTAGTGGTCGTGGACGACGTGCAGTGGCTCGACGCCGGTAGTCGTCGCGTGCTCGCGCGGGTAACGGACCGCGTCGCCACGAGCTCGGTGATGTGTGTGTTCGCATCACGCGCCGATCTGGAGGCGCGCACCTCGACGGAGTGGTTGGCGGCCAACGTTCGCCGCCGCAACGCCTCGATTCTGGAGCTGGGCCCGTTGCAGAAAACTGCGCGAGCGGAGCTCGTACGCGCGTATTTGGGCCACAGCGAAGTGGCTCCCGACCTGCTGCGCTACGTCAGCGGGCTCAGTGATGGAACCCCGCTCAGCGTTCTCGAAATCGTGCGCACGATGCTCGAGGCCGGCGTGTTGGTTCCGTTTTGGGGACGCTGGCAGGTGGACGCACAGGCCGTCGCCAAAATGGAGCTGTCGGGTGAAACTGCGGCACTTTTGGCGCGGCGCATCGACGACCTGGATGACATGACCGTCGCGACGCTGAGCGCCGCAGCAGTGGTGGGTAAGAGCTTCGACGACGCGGTGTTGCCGGCGGTCTGCGAGCTCGAGGGCGGGCACGTGCACGCAGCGCTCGCGGAAGCGCGTCGGGCCCTGTTGATCGAGAGCGCGCCGCGCGGCCGGCACCGCTTTCTGCACGACTCGGTGCGCGAAGCGTTGCTGCAGCGTCTGGGAGAGCCGGCTCGTCGTGGTCTGCATCAGCGTGTGGCCGAGACGCTCGACGCCGCCGTGCAAGGCGACACCCAAGCGAGCGAAACACAGGGCTGGAGCCCGGTATTGGGGCAGGAACTGGCCAGTGTGGCCCGTGAGCTCGAGAAAAGTCTCGCGCTGCCGACGAACCGCAGCTCCGCTTCGTCGCGTATCGACTTTCACTATGCGCGTGCGACTCACTACTTGCACGGTGAGCGCGACAAGGATCCAGCGCGCCTGTACGACGCGACGCTGACGGCGGGAAAGCTGGCCTTCCGCAGCTTCGACAACGAGCGCGCGATCGCCTTTTTCGAAGCGGCTTTGGAGGCAGCGCGCCGCCTACGGCTGTCGGCCGATCCTGAGCTCGACTACGTGATCGGTGAAGCGCAGCTACGCACGGGCGCCCTGGAATCGAGCCTCGCGCAGTTCGACAAAGTGGTTTCGAGTCCGGCCGATCCTTTGCTGCAGGCGCTGGCGCTGTCGCGTACCGCTTGGGTGCAGCTCCAACTCGACTCGACACAGTCGTGGGCGGCCGCTCGGTCGGCCTTCGAAAAGCTGGGAGTTCGTTCGCCTTCCGGCTCGATCGGCCACATTCTGGGCAGCGCGCTGCGCCTGCTGTGGCGTTCGATCGTGACGCCGCGAGTGACGTCGGATGCAGCAGAACGCCGGCGCCTGGAGGGTCTGTGCGCTCTCTACTACCTCGTAGCCCGAGTAGCGTCGCTCATGCCGAGACCGCTGATCCTGATGGAAGCGGTTTTTCGTTCCTTGGCGACGGCGCAGCGTCTCGGTCCATCGGGGGCATTGGCGAGAAGCTATCTACTCTACAGCTTCGTGCTGACCGCGCTCGGTCTGCGTGGCCTCGGCAAGAAGTATCTGGCGCGCGGGGAAGCCATCGCTCGAGAAACGGAAGATCCGATCGTCATCGCTCAAGCGCTGCAGGTCCATTCAGCCGTCGCCGCTTGGGCGGGGGACTTTCGTGGGGCGCTCGAGGCGGGCGCGCCGGCCACGGAAGAATACGGGCACTGGCGCGAGCTCAGCGACTTCTGCATGACCGCCTACAACCTGCAGCAAATCGAGGCGATTCGCGGTCGTAGCCTGGAAGCGTGGAAGTGGATCGAGATCGCGATCCAACGTCTAGGCAATCACGAGCGAGCCCCGATGGTCCTCGATTTTCTCGAGTTGAGCGCGCGCGCCACACTGACGGCGCTCGGCCGGCAGCATGAGGCGGACGAGCTGTTGCAGCGTTTGAGGAGCGTCACCGTACGCCCCTCCGGCGGGGGTGTTTTGCCCGCTTCGGCGCTCGGCGCGCGCTTGCGCCTGTTCACCGAATCCGGAGACTTCGGCGTCCAGTACGCGAAAGTCGTCGAGGAAGTACGCAAGCTGTACCCGAACGCCGCCAAGGCGCACATCGAGGTCAGCGAGTTTTACGTGCACGCGGCGCATGCGCGAGTGCACGCCTGTTTGCGCGCGGCCGAAGGCGAACGCTCGGAGAAGCTCGCCGAGCTGAAGAATGCGATGCGCGAGCTCGAGCGAGTGACGCGCAGCCGGCTGTTCGATGCTCACCTGCAGGCCGTCAAGGGGTACGTCGCGTGGTTTAGCGGCGACAGCACGCGCGCCGGGCGCCGTTTCGCGCGCGCCGAGGAGCTCGGCCGGGAGGAGGGGGCGCCTTGGGTCTTGTACAGCGTCTTCCGTGCGCGCGCGTTCATGCTGCGTGATCGAGGCAAACAGGATTCGGCTCAGGACCACGCACGGCTCGCCGAGACGCTCGCGCGGGAGAACGGCTCACACTACCGCCTGCAATGGATTCGTGAAGAGTTCGGCCTGGCCGGGTCAGTGGCGAAGGAACGCGCTCGAGCGAGCTCGCTCGCGCTGCTCGAGTCACCTTCGAATGGGGCGCGTCGTACCGAACCGCAGCTGTCCAACAAGGAAGCCCCGCGCGCGAGCGGGCTCTTTCATCAAGAGCGAAGCGGCAACGATACGAAGACCGTCGTACCCTGACCGGGCGTGCTCTCCAGGCGGATCACGCCCTGATGCGCCTCGACGAGGTGACGAACGATCCACAAACCGAGGCCGAAGCCGCCGAAGTGTGTGGGCGGTACGGCGCGCTCGAAGCGCTCGAACACGCGCTCCTGGTCAACTGCTGCGATGCCGATGCCGCCGTCATGCACCGTGATCTCGGCGTTCGTCGCGGTGTTCACCACAGAAACCTCGACCGGTTTGCCGAGCCCGTACTTGATGGCGTTGCTCAGCAAATTGCCGAAGATCTGCTCGAGGCGCGCGCGGTCCCAATGCCCGATGACGTGTTCCGGAACGTGCAGCGTCAGCGAGCTCCCGGCGCGAGAGCTTTCGCCATCCAGGCCGGTTACCACCTCGCGCAGCAGTTCGCCCAGATCGACCTCCCCGAGCTGTAGCTGCAGGCGGCCATGCGTCACACGGGATACGTCGAGCAAGGTGTCGACCAGCCGCGTCAAGCGGCGCACGTAGCCTTCGATCTTGCCTGCTGTTTCGGTCAACTGCTCGCGATCGAGGTGCTCGATGGCTTGCTCGAGAGACTGTACGCGCAGTGTCAGCGGCGTCAGCGGCGTGCGCAGCTCGTGCGAAGCGATGCTGATGAATTCGTCGCGCGCCTGGATCGCCTGCACGCGTTCGTTCGAAAGGCGCCGCTCGCGCTCGATCTCGGCGAGCAAGCGCTCCTCTTCGATCTTCTTTCGCATCTCCTCGAGGCGGTGGGCATGCTCGCGCCGTTCGGCTTCACGCAGGAGCTCTGCCTGGCGCTGCACGCGCTTCGTCTGGCGGTGCAGCTCGACGAACACGTTGACCTTCGAGATCAAGATCTCGGGGATGATCGGCTTGAACAGGAAATCCACCGCGCCGAGCGCGTAGCCTTCGAGCACGTGGCGATCAGTGTTCTCGGAGGCCGTCAGGAAGATGATGGGAATGTGGCTCGAGCGCGGTCGACCGCGAATCAACTGGGCGACTTCGAAACCGCTCTGCCCGGGCATGCGCACATCGAGCAGAATCAACGCGAAGTCCTGCTCCATCATCAGCTTCAAAGCCGCGTTGCCAGAGCCCGCGGTCACCACGTCGACGCCGATGCCTTCGAGCAAGGCATCCAGAGCGCGCAGGTTCACCGGGTTGTCGTCCACGGCGAGGATGCGCACGGGCTCGGAGTCGAACTGGCTTCCGACTGCACCGCCCGTCATGGGGCGTGGAGCCCCCTGTTCGTCCAACTCCGACATTCGTCTCGACGCGGCTGCTGGTCGCTGTCTCCCGTTTCCGGTTGCGTGAAGAAGGGCTTTTCTCAGGTTAGCCAAGGCCGACCCAGTCGCAAAGCCGATTTTGGCCGTCTTGCCTGGATTGTCCGCCTTCGGCCCTGTGGCGACGCGACGCAAAGATTGCACACGCGAGGCTTCGGCCACGGTGGCCTGCGAAGCCGCGACGGATCTATAGACGCCAGAGTAGATGCCGCGCGCCGCCGCTGAAACTCAGGCCCTAATTGGAAAAACTCTCGGCGGCCGATTCGTCGTCGAGCGGCTGCTCGGTGAGGGCGGCATGGGCGCGGTGTACGCTGCGCAAGAAGTGAACACGCAGGAGCGCGTGGCGCTCAAGGTCGTACACGCAGAGCTTGCTGCGCGTCACAAGGAGCACGTGTCGCGTTTCGTTCAGGAAACGCTGGCCGCGGCGCTCGTCAACCATCCGAACGTCGTGCGCTCGCTGGGCGCCTTCGACGACGAAGGCCGGCCCGTCCTCGTGCTGGAGCTCTTGGAGGGCATCAGTCTCGACCGCGTCATTCGCAAGGGCCCGTTGCCGATCGCGCGTGCCGTCGAGATTGCGCTCCAGGCCAGTGAAGGCATCGGCGCAGCGCATGCGAAGGGTATCGTGCATCGGGACCTCAAACCGGCGAACGTCTTCCTCACCGAGGTGGGAGAGCGCTTGCGCGTGGTGGTCCTCGACTTCGGAGTCGCCTTACTCCACGACCCGCTGCGAGATCCCCAAGACATTCGGCAAACCGCTCATGGTGTTTTGCTGGGCACGCTCGACTACATGTCGCCCGAGCAACTGCAGGACGCGCGCACTGCGGACGCACGTTCCGACGTGTATGCACTCGGCGTGATCTTGTTCGAAATGCTGACCGGTCGCGTGCCATTCAGCGCAGAAACCGACCCGATGCTGGTGGTTCAGATTCTGACCGCGCCGCATCTCGACGTGTCGAATCACAGACCCGACGTACCCGCCGAGCTCGTGGGTGTCGTCGACCGAGCCCTAGCGAAAGATCCCGCGCGGCGCTTCCAGAGCATGGCCGAATTCGCAGCGGCGTTGCGCGCGTTCCAGCGCGATGCCTCACCCGAAGCGGCGAGCCCGCTCGCACCTCTCGGGAGCCCCGGGCGGAGCAACCTACTTCAGTGGATCGTGATTGTCGTGCTCGCGGTCGTGGCGATCACTGCGGCGCTCATGCGTTGATCCGCAGCGAGCCGACGTGGTCGTTCGGCTCGGCGTTCGTCAGCAGCCGTTTGATCTCGACGAGCAGATCGGCCGGCGGGCACGGCTTGGAAAGAAAAGCGGCTGCGCCTGCCGACAGCGCTCGGTCCCGATGAATGGGCAACGCGAAGGCGCTGAGCGCAAGGATTGGAATGTGCATCGTGCGCGGGTCTTGTTTGAGCTGGCGCGCTACTTCCCAGCCGTCCACCTCGGGGAGGGAGAGGTCCAGCACGATCAGCGATGGCCCGAGCGCAAACGCCTGGTCGAGAGCCGCCCTACCGTCGCTAGCCACGGCTACCCGAAAGCCGGCACGCTGCAGGGTTTCAGCGAGCAGCTCGAGCCCGTCCGGCATGTCATCGACGACGAGCACGAGCGAGGCCTGGAGTTCCATCTGGCAAATGTGCGAGCGCGCGCTTGCTCTGTCCAGGCCCGAGGTCGGGGAATTTCAAGCGGGGCGTTTTACCCCAGGGTAGAGTGCCGCGCGATCGAGTCTGAAATGCGCCCGTTATTCGGGCGGATCGTCGATGATGGTGCCGCAATCGACGAACTCGAGGTTCGTGTCGATGCGGAAGTGCGAGTGCACCCGGCGGCGCTCGGCGTGGAACAGCTCCAGCGGATAGACGTTTCCCGTCGTTATGCCGAGCCGTCCTGCTTCGGTATCGAGGTTGATCGTTTCCTCGAGCTCGGAGTGCATGCCGCCGAGATCGATGGCGAGCTTGCCGTTGATGAACACCCAGAGGTCGTCGTCGCCTTCGAAGCGGAACGTCTCCCCACCCTTGTACTTGAAGGTCGTGTGAAGCTCGGTGGTGAACAGGTAGTTGTGCAAGACGGGCGGATTCTCACCGTTGTCCAGGCCCTCATCGCCGAAGCCTGCGCCGTCGAGCGGAAAGAAGTTGTTGCTTTCGAACGTGTACTTTCCGTCCGGCTGCCGGACGAGAAAGAGATGCAGCAGGAACGTTTGGTTGATGGAATCGTTGTTGATGTACCACTGACGGAAATTGTCGGGCGTCGTGGTGTGCTGCTGGTTGCCGTCGGCGGCATCGATATGAGGACCGGTGCCGACGTAGACGGGCTTCTGATCTTCGCCGAGCGTGGTTTCGACGATGCCCTTCAGGCCGTCTCCCTCGAACGTTTGAAAGTCCGGGTGACCGCCCCCCGTATCGCCGCGTTTGAAGTCGCGCAGTACGCCTGTCAGCACCGAGCCGCAGCCGGTGCCGCTGCCGGCAGAGCCGCCGCTGCCGGCGCTGCCGCCCGCGCCAGTGATCTGCGAGCCAAGTTTCCACGCACCGACGTCGGCTTTGGTGAAGCCGACCGGGATACCGTCAGGGCCGAGCGGGAAGCCGCCGCCGCTTCCGGCGTTCGAGCCGGCGTCGGCGCCGCTGCCGCCAGTACCCGGTAGGACGGGCTGACCGGCGCTGCCGCCGTTCCCGCCGTTCCCGCCACTGCCGCCGTTCGGGAAACCGCTTCCGCCGTCCTCATCGCCGCAAGCGGGAGCCAGCGCAGACAGCACCAGCACGCTCGACAACCACTTCACCGAACGCTTCATTGATTTCTCTCCGGGCAGAAAGTTCTTGGCGCGCAAAACCCGCTGTTTTCACAGTAAAGCATGCACGAGAGGCCCTTCGCAACCCGGGGTCCGCGGCTCCGCTGTAGGCGATCGCCGCGTTTGCTTCGTCGGGGCGGGCAGATTCGAACTGCCGACCTCACGGACCCGAACCGTGCGCGCTACCAAACTGCGCTACGCCCCGAAGCATCCGCCGAACCCACCGGGCTCGAGCGGGCGCGGAGAATGAGCCGCGCCAGACGCTCTGTCAAGCGCCAGTAGCGGCTCATTCTCATTCGAAAATCAAGCCTTGGCCGCCTTGTGCTTCTTTAGTGCCTCGACGAGCTCCGGCACCGCCGTGAACAGGTCGGCCACGAGGCCGTAGTCCGCGAGCTGGAAGATCGGAGCTTCTGGGTCCTTGTTGATCGCGACGATCGTCTTGGAGCCCTTCATGCCTGCGATGTGCTGGATTGCGCCGGAGATGCCGACCGCGATGTACAGGCTCGGCGCGACGATTTTACCCGTCTGCCCCACCTGATAGTCGCCCGGGGCGTAGCCTGCGTCGCAAGCCGCGCGGCTTGCTCCGATGGCAGCGCCCAGCGCGTCGGCCAGCGGCTCCATGATGTTGAAGAACTTTTCTTTGATGGCGCGACCGCCCGAAACGACGATCGACGCTTCTCCGAGCTCCGGACGCTCGCTCTTCACCGCGTCGAGCGACACGAACTCGACCCGGCCGGCTGCTTGCCCCGGTGCAACCTTGGCAACGCTTTCGACGGGTGACGAACCGCCGCTCGGTTCGGTCGGCTCGAACTCGCTCTGGCGGGCCGTGGCGATCTGAATCGGGGTGTTGAGCTCGCAGTAACCGAAGGCGTTGCCCGCGAACATCGGGCGCTTGTAGATGACCTTGTTGCCTTCGATGCGTACGTCGGCGCAGTCGCCAGCGTACGCCGCGTCGAGCCGGGCTGCGACGCGCGGCATCAGGTCTTTGCCGTAGCTGGATGCCGTTGCGGCAATCAGCCCGAACTTCTTGCCTACTTCTGCGACCGTGGGCGCGAACTGCTCCGCCACGTAGTTCTTTAGCGAAGGATCCTCGCAAACCAACACCTTGGCGGCGCCGAAGCCGGTGAGCTCCTGCGCGGCGGCCTTGGCGTTGCTACCGAGGACGAGAATCGAGAAGGATCCGCCCAGCGCGGGCAGAGCCTGTTTGACGAGCGTGATTGCCGAGTGCGTGGTCTTACGGACCTTGCCGTCCTCGGTGAGCTCTGCAACGACGAGTGCATCAGCCATTTTTCAAATGCTCCTTCAGATGACCTTGGCTTCGCTCGTTAGCTTCTGCACGAGCTCCTGCACGTCCTTGACCTTGATGCCGGCCTTGCGCTGTGGAGGCGGCTCGAACTTCAGGTAGCGCGAGGTGAGCTCGGCGCCGACCGCGAGTTCGGCGAGCGGCTTGATTACGAGCGGCTTCTTCTTGGCCGCCATGATCGCCGGCAACGCCGCGAAACGCACGCCGTCGTTGTACTTGAACGCCGCTTCCGTTTTTGCGGAGTAGACGCTCGTGGGGCTCACGATGCGCAGGTCCACCGTGATGAGCGCGGGCAGCTTCAGGCGCAGCGTGAGCACGCCGCCGTCTACCTCGCGTCCGACCAGGACCGCGCCGGTTTCTTCCTTGATGGTCGCCGCGAACGTGGCCATCGGCCAGTCGAGCAACTCAGCGAGCTCCTGACCCACCTGGTTGCTGTCGCCGTCCACCGCCTGCTTGCCCATGAGCACCAGGTCCGGCTTCTCTTCCTCCACGATCTTCTTGAGCGCCAGCGAAACCAGACGACCATCCAGTTTGTCGTCTTCTGCTTCGACCCGAATGGCGCGATCAGCACCCGTGGCCAGAGCGGAGCGCAGCTGTGTTTCGGTCTCCTTCGGGCCGAACGTGACGACCACGACCTCGCCGAGGCGCTGCTTGGGCGCCTTGCCGTTTTCGGTCAGGCGAAGCGCGCTCTCCAGGGCGTACTCATCGAACGGGTTGATCTTCCATTCGAGGCCAGTGGTTTCGATCTTCTCGCCGGAGGGCGGGATCTTCACCTTATTGGCGTTGTCGGGGTCGGCGACCCTCTTTAGTGCCACCAAGATCTTCACGGCAGAGGACTCCTTGCAGGCAGTGGTTTTCTGCCCGGGCACGAGATCGCCTCGGGCAGCTGTTGGCCCTTGGCCGTTCGGCCGAAGCACGGGCCAGGGGCCGCGGACACCTAGCTTTTTTGCGGGGTCGCGTCAACGACTCGTGCCAAAGAGTGCTTCGGCAGTGTAGGGAGCTCTGGAATGCCGCTTCACACCGATTACCTCGTCCTGGGCAGCGGAATCGCTGGCTTGTCGTTCGCCTTGCAGGCGGCCACGCACGGGGACGTCATCGTGGTCACGAAGCGGCGCCGCGACGACGCGGCGACCAGCTGGGCGCAAGGCGGTGTGGCAGCGGTCCTCTCGGCAGAAGACTCGTTCGAGAAACACGTCCAGGACACGGAGAGCGCCGGCGCTGGTCTGTGCCACGACGTGGTGGTCGAGCTGTGCGTGCGCGAGGCGCCGGAGTCGATTCGCTGGCTCATGGACCTCGGGGCACGCTTTTCGCTCGACGAGCAGGGGGACCTGGATCTCGGCCGTGAGGGCGGACACAGCGAGCGGCGCATCGTGCACGCGGGAGACATCACGGGCCGGGAGATCGAGCGCTGTTTGCTCGAGGCCGTGAAGAACCACGCCAACATCCGCATGCTCGAATGGCACATGGGCGTCGATCTGATCATGATGAGCAAGTTCGGCGGCCCCGACCAGTGCGTGGGGGCGTACGTGCTGGACGAGCAGAGCGGTGCCATCCACACGGTGCTGGCGCGGGCCACCGTGATCGCGACCGGCGGAGCCGGCAAGGTCTACCTCTACACGTCGAATCCGGACGTCGCGACGGGCGACGGCGTTGCGATGGCGTTTCGCGCGGGCGCCGAGGTGGCGAACATGGAATTTTACCAGTTCCACCCGACGTGCCTCTACCATCCGCTCGCGAAGAGTTTTCTCATCAGTGAGGCATTGCGCGGAGAGGGCGCCGTGCTGCGTTTGCCGGACGGCACGGCGTTCATGCAATCGCACCATGCGATGGCGGATCTCGCGCCGCGCGACGTGGTGGCCCGCGCCATCGACTACGAGATGAAACGCACCGGCTCGGATTGCGTGTCCCTCGACATCACGGCGCGCCCCGCGGACTTCATTCGCTCACGCTTTCCGAACATCCACGCCGAGTGTCTGCGCTTCGGTATAGACATGACGACGCAGCCGCTGCCGGTGGTGCCAGCCGCGCACTACATGTGCGGCGGCGTGACCAGCGATCTGCACGGCCGCAGCACGCTGCCCGGTCTGTGGGTGCTCGGCGAGGCGTCGTGTACGGGCCTCCACGGCGCCAATCGCCTGGCATCCAACTCGCTGCTCGAGGGCCTGGTGTTCGCGCGCCGTGCGGCGCAAAAGCTCGCCACTCTGATCGCGGAGCTGCGCCAGAGCCCTCGCCCCGAAGTGCCCGACTGGCAGATCGGCAGCGCGGCGCCGAGCGACGAAGCGGTGGTGGTGACGCACAACTGGGACGAGGTGCGGCGCTTGATGTGGAACTACGTGGGCATCGTCAGGAGCGACGCACGCCTGCGCCGCGCGGCGCGGCGCATCGCGCTCTTGGAAGAAGAAATCCGCGAATACTACTGGAAGCACCTGATCAATCGCGATCTGCTCGAGCTGCGCAACATTCAGACGGTGGCCGAGCTCATCATCTCGAGCGCGGCGAGCCGTCACGAAAGCCGCGGTCTCCACTACACCATCGACTTCGAGGAAACGCTCGAAGGCCATGCGGCGGACACGGTCGTGAAGCGTGGCGTGGCGCCGCACCTGCGCGGTCGCTGAGCGAGAGCAGTTCGGAAATCGCGCGCATGCAGAGGTCGCTGTCGTATGCCATGGCTTGCGCGTGGACGTTCTCGTCCACGCTGCTCTTGCTGGTGATCGTGCAAGTGTCGGTCGCGCTCCGGCCTGCGGCCGCCAGCGATCTCGTGCAGCTCGGGGCCTGGGAAGCCTTGGTCTACGTGCTCGCCTGCTTCGCCGTGCTGCGCGTCTATGCGCCGGAGCGCGAGGCCAGTGACGCGCTCGGTTTACGGCGAACGCACCCGGCCATGCTGCTGTTCGGCGTGGCTCTGGGCATCACGCTGCACGCCCCCGCGGAGTCCTTGCAGCGACTCGTGGAGCGCTTCGACCCGGTCTCCGAGATCGAGCGCATTCAGCGTGCCACGTTGCTGAGCCCGTCGAGCGCGGTTCAGGCGCTCTTGCTCGTGCTCATAGCGACGTGTGTCGTGCCGCTCGTGGAGGAGCTGTTTTTCCGGGGCGCGCTCTACACCACACTGCGCCGCGGCCACCCGCTGATCGGCGCCGCGGGGCTCACGGCCGTGTGCTTCGTGCTCAGTCATCCCGAAACGCAGACCTGGCTGCCGTTCCTGTTCGTGTCTGCCGCTATCACGCACCTGCGAGCTGCGAGCGGCTCGATGCTGCCGAGCCTGGCTCTGCACGTGAGCTTCAACGCCGTGACCATCGCCGCAGCGCTGACCGGTGTATCCACCCCCGCCGCGCCCGCGCTCCTGCCGATCCCGGTGATTATTGCCGGCTGGCTCGTGAGCCTGGGCCTCGTGCTGGCCGTGCAGTATGTGTCACAGCGTAGCCCCGAAGCGGAGCGTGCCCGCACGGAGGACGCCGATGACTCGTAGACCGAAGATCGCTCTGTGTTTGACTGGAGGTGGCGCAACCGGGGCCATGTTCCAGATCGGCGTGCTGGCGGCGCTGGAGGATGCCGTACGGGACCTGAATGCCAGCGAGTTCGATCTGTACGTCGGCTCGTCGAGCGGAGCGAGCGTGGCCGCAGCTCTGGCTGGGGGCAAACCGGTGCAGCGTCTGTACCGTGCGTTTCTCGATCCGGCGGACGTGTACTTCGACCTGGAGCGAAAACACCTTTTGCGCATGGATCTCTCGGAATGGCGGCGCACGATGCTCACCGGGTTGTCCGCGCTGAGGCACGGGGCGGCGAATTTGTTTTCGCGCGGACCGGCTCCCATGCCTTCGAAGCTGTGGGAAGAGCTCGACCGCTTGTACGATTCGCTGCCGGCCGGACTGTTTTCGCTCGACGCGTACGAGCGTTTCCTGGAAGCTTTTTTCCTGCGGCGCGAGGTGCCGAACAGCTTCTCTGCGATGCCGAAGGCGCTGCGCATTCTTGCTCACGATCTGGATTCGGGCGACGAAGTGCGCTTCGGCAGCCCCGGTTTCGACAAGGTGCCGGTGTCGCGCGCTTGCATCGCTTCCATGGCCGTGCCGCCGTTCTTTTCGCCCGTGCGCATCGGCGACCGTCACTACATCGACGCCGGCCCCGCGCAGACCACGCACGTGGACGTCGCGATCGAAGCGGGCTCCGACGCGGTCGTGGTGGTCAATCCCATGGTGCCCGCTCGCGTCGATAGCGTTCCCACCGGGCACGGCACGCGCGACAGCGTGCGGGACAAGGGCTGGATGTGGGTGATGCATCAGGCGGCGCGCATCGGCACGCACAAGCTCATGGCAGAGTCGTGCGAGCGCTTGAGGCGCTCGGGCCACACGGTGATTCTGATCGAACCGGAGCCGAGCGACGGCATCTTGTTCATGTACAACGCGGCGAGCTTCGACGCGCGCCGCAAGATCCTCGAGCATGCGTATCGGACCACGCGCGCGCGGCTGTCCAGCTGGTTCGCGGCGAGCGATGGTACTCTGGAACGTGCGGGCTGGGAGAGCCGTGCACCCCTGCAGACGTGAGATGACGGTTCGCACCATGTGGCTCTTGCTCGCGTTCGTGCTCGCGAGTCCGGGCGGGTGCAAGGAGCCGTATCGCGTCGGCGAGTACGTGTGGGTGGAATGGGAGGGCGGCCAATACCCGGCCTACATCATCGAGCGCAAAGGCCAGACCCGCTTTCGGGTGCACTACGACGGCTACGACAGCCGCTGGGACGAAGACGTCACGTTCGATCGCGTCAAGAGCCGCATCGAAGGCCCAGTGAATCCGCCTCCGCCCCCGGAGAAGGTCGCCAAGGCCGCGAGCCTTGCGGCGAAGGGCGGCAGCGCGGACAGCGTGGTCACTACGTACAAGATAGGGGATCGAGTGCGCGTGCGCTGGCGCGGCTCGATCTACCCGGCGACGATCACGGGCATCGTATCCAGCGAAAAATTCCTGGTGCACTACGAGGGGTACGAGAGCGCGTGGGATGAAGTCGTGGAGAGCAGTCGAATCGTGGGGTCACGATTGTGACGGCCGCTGGCTTCGTTGTGGCACGGCTCAACCGTCGCCCTGCATGTAGCCCAAACTGCGCCAGGCCGCGCTCAGCTGACCTCGCTCGTGCGGCTTCAAGAGCTGGGCGTTTCGGCTCACATGCACGCGTGCAAAGCGCAGCCACGACTCCGCGGCGCGCGCGTCCCCGAGCGCGAGGTGCGTGAGCCCGCGGTAGAGGGCGTAGCGAGCTCGCTCCTCGACGTTGCCTTCGCGAAACTCGCGTTCGCCCTGGCGTAGTTCGGCGATGGCTTCGGGGTAACGCGAAAGCGAAAAGGACTCGATGCCGGCGCCCAGCGAGCTCCGGCAACTCACGGCCAGGCCGAGCCAACAGCAAACCACGCAGTACCGCCAAAAGTGACGCACGCTGCCGACTTCGGCCGAGAGGCAACGCCAGTTGCGCGATAAAAGACCGGGATAAAGGCGGCCGGCTTGCGCGGGTCAGTCTGCCGTATTAGCCCTGCGCGCCTCCATGTCCAGCCCGCGCCCGCTCCGAAACGTCTGTATCATCGCTCACGTCGACCATGGCAAGACCACCTTGGTCGACGCCATGTTGCGCCAAACTGGCGTATTTCGCGCCAACGAGGTGGTCGCCGAGCGCGTGATGGACTCGAACGAGCTCGAGCGCGAGCGCGGCATCACGATCTTGGCGAAACACTGCAGCGTTCGCTTCAAAGATCATCTGATCAATATCATCGACACGCCCGGCCACGCCGATTTCGGCGGGGAAGTGGAGCGCACCCTCAAGATGGCGGATGGCGCCATCCTGCTCGTGGACGCGGCAGAGGGGCCGTTGCCCCAGACGCGCTTCGTGCTGCAAAAGGCCATCGAGCTCGGGCACCGCATCGTGGTCGTGCTCAACAAGATCGACCGCCAGGACGCGCGCCCCGAGGAAGCCTTGAACGAGGTCTTCGACCTGTTTTGCGAGCTCGAGGCCAGCGACGACCAGGCCAATTTCCCGACGCTGTACGCGATCGGCAAAGATGGTATCGCCAAGCGCGACCTTGCACACGACGGCAAGGACCTGACGCCGCTGCTCGATACCATCATCGAGTCCGTGCCCGCTCCGCGCTCCGACACGGACGGGGCGCTCCAGCTCCTGGTTCACAACATCGAGCATGACGATTACGTCGGTCGCTTGGCCATCTGCCGGGTGGTGCGCGGGAAAGTTCAAACCGGAGATCAGGTGCGCCTCATCCAGCACGATACGGCCAGCGATCAAAAGATCAGCGTCCTGTACATGTTCGAGGGCACCAAGCGCGTGAAGGTGACCGCCGCCATGGCCGGCGACATCGTCGCCATCGCGGGTATGGACAACGTTCAGATTGGGGACACGCTCGCAGCGCGCGACGTACCGGAAGCTCTGCCGCGCATCCAGGTGGAGGAGCCGACCATCAAGGTGCGCTTCGTGGTGAGCACCTCGCCGTTCGCGGGCCGCGTGGGCAAGTGGGTGACTTCGCGGCACGTGCGCGAGCGCCTCGAACGCGAAGCGCGCCGCAACCTGGCGCTGCGCCTGGAGCTCACCGACGAGCCGGACGCGTTCATGGTGTACGGACGCGGTGAGCTGATGCTGGCGATTTTGGCCGAAACCATGCGCCGCGAAGGGTACGAGTTTGCGCTCGGCATGCCGGAAGTCGTCACGCGTGACGTCGACGGCGTGCGCTCGGAACCCGTGGAGCGCGTGGTCATCGATATTCCGGATCAGTACGTGGGCGCGGTGACGACGCGGCTCGGTGAACGCCGCGGCCAAATGGTCAAGATGCAGAACCTGGGCTTCGGCCGCACGCGCATGGAATTCCGGATTCCCTCGCGCGGTCT
>DATHEN010000556.1:0-3303 GCA_035318565.1 Polyangiaceae bacterium | reverse complement strand
TGCGGGCTGCACGAGAGAGCGCGCGCTTGTGGTGTCGTGATATCGCCGGCTCACGCATTCACGGCACGACGCGCGCAGTGCCTCGGGAGGTGTTCGAGCGCGAGGAGCTGCAGTTGTTGCGCCCTGCACCACAAGACAACTACGACGTCCCGCATTGGACCACTGCGAAGGTGCATCCAGATCATCACATTCAGGTGCTCAAATCTCTGTACTCGGTGCCGACTCGCTTCATCGGCAAGAGCGTCCGAGTCCGAGCCGATCGCCGCATCGTACGCATCTATCTCCGCACGGAGCTGATCAAGACTCACCCGCGCGTGGCTCCGGGCCAGCGATCGACCGATCCAAACGACTATCCTGAGCAGGTCCGCGGGTACGCGATGCGCAGTATCGATGGTCTGCTCGCGCGTGCGAAGGAGCGCGGCGAGCACATCGACTTGTTCGCGCAGCGCCTGCTCGGTGGCCCACTGCCATGGACGACGATGCGCCAGGGCTACGCGCTGCTGCGGCTGTGTGATCGCCACGGCGATGCACGCGTGGACGCGGTCTGCAAGCGTGCGCTGGATTTCGACGTCATCGACGTGCCGCGGATCGGTCGCATGCTCAAGCTGGCCATCGCCGGCGAAGAGCGCGCGAGTGAGGACGGCAAACTGCGCGCACTGCCGAACGCTTCACCACCACGCTTCGCACGTTCTCAGGAAGTGTTCGCCACGCGAAAGGACGGTGAGAAATGAAGGTGCCTACGATCTCACCGGAGCTTAAGACGGTGCTCAAGAAGCTCAAGCTCGGCCAGATCATCGCAGCGCTGCCTGAGCGCGTGGTGCTCGCCGAAAAGCAAAATCTCTCGCTCGAAGACACGCTCCTGCTCGTGCTCTCCGACGAAGTCACGCGACGCGACAGCACCGCGTGCACACGTCGCGCTGCCAAGGCCGGACTCGATCCGGAGATGACGATGGAGCGCTGGGACGCGACGTCGAAGGTCCGTTACGACAAGCGTGTACTCGCAGAGCTGATGAGTTTGCGTTTCGTCGAAGCCAATCGGAACGCCGTGATTCTCGGTGCAGTCGGTGTCGGCAAGAGCTTCCTGGCAAACGCACTCGGCCACGTCGCCACACGACACGGTTACAACGTGATCTTCACCCGTGCGGACGCGATGCTGCGTCGTCTGAAGCAAAGCCGGCTCGACAACTCACGAGAAGCGGTCATTACGGAGCTGGCTTCTATTGATTTGCTCATCATCGACGATTTCGCGCTTGAGCCGATGTCACGAGACGAGAGTCGCGACATCTATCAACTCATCGTGGAGCGATCGGGCCGAGCACCAACCATTGTGACCAGCAACCGCGACACGGCCGAGTGGCTCGCCGCATTCGACGAAACGCTCCTGGCTCAGAGTGCAGTCGATCGCTTCATTCACAATGCGTACGACCTCGTGATCGAAGGCGAGTCGTACCGAGCCCGACTCAAGCCCAAGCTCAGAGACGACGACCCGCCGCCGAGCTCTCCCAACGAGAAGAAGCAGCCGATCGGCAGACGCCGCTGACGCGGCGGGACGTCGGCGCGCTGACGCACGCCTCCGGACCTCGACAGCCGAACGCTCGATGAGGCATCCTCCGCCTCGGTCGATGCGACTTCCCCTGGTCCCATGACCCTGAAAATCGCGTGGTCCCATGAGGGTGAACAGCGGCACGATGCACGCGTCGGTGACGCTGGCGTCTGAGGCATCCGACTTTCCGGATGCCCCCACGATGCCAGGAGAAGACCGATGGGCAAGCACAGAGACAAGATGGCAGAGGATCTCGTTCTGCGAGGGATGTCGGCCAACACATGTGAGAATTACCTGCGGTACGCGCGCAGGTTCGTGGCGCACCATGGGCGCAGCGCCGACGAGCTGGGCACAGAGGATGCACGCCGCTGGTTGTTGTTCCTGCTACAGGAAAAGCAGCTCGCGCCGGCAACGGTAAACGTTGCGATCGCGTCGCTGAGATCTCTGTTCCTGTCACTCGGACGCCCCGAAGTGATGCAAAGCATCCCCTACGTTCGTAACCTGCATCGTACGCCGGACGTCTTGAGTGGGAGCGAGGTCCAGCAACTGCTCGTCGCCAGGGGCACCGACATCAAGCATCGCGCCATGTTCGCGTTGCTGTACGGAGCAGGCCTGCGGGTTTCTGAGTTGCTCGCGTTGAGGGTTTCCGACATCGACAGGCAACGCATGGTGGTGCACGTACGTGACACCAAGAGTCGACATGACCGGTTCGTGCCGCTGTCACCGCGCATGCTGGAGACGCTGCGTGTCTATTGGATCGCGCGCCGTCCTCAAGGCACGCTGCTGTTCCCTGCGCCCGACGGTATGAGTCCGCTGCATCGCGACACGGTGAGTTGGGCGGTCCGCAGCGCGGCACGGCGCGCGGGCATCGGCAAGAAGGTGTATCCGCACCTGCTTCGGCACACGTTTGCGACGCATCTGATGGAGTTGGGTACCGACATCCGCACGGTGCAAATCCTTCTGGGACACCGCTCGCTATCGAGCACAGCACGCTACACACACCTGAGTGAGGCGCGACGGCGTACGTTGAACTCTCCGATCGAAGCGCTCAACACGGAACAAGGCCGAATCCTCGGGTAACGCGCGGGCCGGGTGGCTGCATCGGTGGCCGCATGCCGCCGTACGCTAGGCGATGAGCCACGCGTGCAGGTCGGCGACATTGCGCGCGCTTATGGCGCAGCGTTGCGGGCCAGCTGCGTGCTCACGCCTGGACAGCACTCTGTGCTCAGCGCGATCGAGCGCTGCCGGCTTTTTCATCCACACGTGCACGCTATCGTGAGCGCGGGCGGCTTACGCATCGGCGATCAGCCGCGATGGGTACGTGGCAGTGATCGCTATTTATTCCCCGTCAAGGTCATGGCCAAACTCTTCCGCCGTCTGTTTCGAGACGCCTTGCTCGAAGCGATTGAGAGCGGCTTGGTCACCATTCCGAGCGGCAGCGAAAGTACAGTGCACGCAGCTCTTTTCGACAAGCGATGGGTGGTTTACGTCAAGGCGCCGTTTGGCGGCGCAGACCAAGTCTTCAACTATCTAGGCCGGTATACACATCGGGTCGGAATCTCCAACGCTCGCATCCTGCGTAGCAATGAGGAGGGCGTCACCTTCGCGACCAAGAACGGTCGCACTTGCACGCTGCCGCAAGTCGAGTTTCTCCGGCGTTTGCTCCAGCATGTATTGCCCAAAGGGTTTCACAAGATCCGACACTACGGTCTGTGCTCCGCATCGCACGTGCGACTGGGCACCCTGGAGTGCGCGCGCTC
>DATHEN010000555.1:0-3201 GCA_035318565.1 Polyangiaceae bacterium | reverse complement strand
GCACGCTGGCGAGCCCGAGAACCCCGAGCACACTGGCGAACCAAACCGCCGCTTCGGGGCTCAGCCTGCCGGTGGGAAGCGGCCGGAGCCGGGTGCGCTGCATGGCGCCGTCCGTGTCGCGCTCCAAAACCATGTTGAATGCGTTGGCTGCGCCGACGACGAGCAAAACGCCAATCATCCCAAAGCCGAACTTCAGCCAGCTCAGGCTGCCCGGGGCGGCGAGCGCGCCACACGCGCTGGTGATCAGCACCAGTGAGGTGACGCGAGGCTTGGTGAGCTGAACGAGATCCCGCGCCGTCTCCGGCCAGTCGCGAGAGGCGGGAGCGGACGGGCCGATGGCCCCAGATGTTGCGGGGTGGATGCTGCTTTGCATCTGGCTTTTCGGCTCAGGCTGTGGCGGCTGAGGCCCAGTGTTTCGTACGGCCCGCGGCGTTCCGTGCGAGGGCAGAAAGCCCTCCGGGCCGAGGCCGCCGTCTCCTATCATCGGCGCGGACTCCGGGCAACGCCTCCATCCCGATACGGCCCGGATTCACTGTTGGGGGCGGGCGCGCGGACCGAGCAGCGGGTGAAATCGCCCCCATCCCAGCGCGATTCCAACCACGGCGGCGGGAGCCAAGATGCCCAGCAGCGGAGGCAGCAGCAGAGCGAGCACTTCACTGCCCGCCGGAGCCAGCGCATGAATCGTGACGAGCGCCGCCACACTGCCGGCAACGCCCAGCGCCGTTGCAAAGAGGCGCTCGGCGATCTGAAAACGCAGGACCAGCCACGTGACGAAGAAGGCGCTCGCGCAGCCGCTCAACAGCACCGACAGCGCGTGCAGTCCCGCGCCAGTCTTGCTGCCACGCTGCGGGAGCGACAAACCGGTGACTCGGGCTTCGGCCACACGCAGCCGTACAGCCGGGAGTCCGCGCGCGGGCCGAAACGCGAGCTCTGCTCCGCCAAGCAAGACTTGCGACAAGTCGCTGGTGATGGCCGCGCTCTCCGCCGTGAACCAGGCCTGACTTCGCGAGCCCGGTACGGCTCCTGCCAGGCGCGGCGGCTCGCCGGGCAAACACAACCAATTCAGCTCGACCAGCGGCACGTTGATGCTCATTGGCTCACGCGCCTGTGCGCAGCGAGCTCGTCCCGCTTCGAGCATCCGATTCGCCAGTCCGCCCGGCTCCGCCCCAGCTCCCGCGCCCCAGGTTGCGGCCGCAAACGCCGCAATCAGGAACAGGCCGGTGCGCACGCTGCCGCGCAGTATCTGGAAAGGCGACAGGCCCAGAGCAAACAGCGCGCGCGCCTCGCCGCGCTCGAGAAACAACGCGGCCGCGAGGGCGCCGCCCACGGGTAGGCCGACGAGATACGCCGCTTCGCCAGCGGCTCGGGCCAGCACTCGCGCAAATTCGGCCGCGACTACCAGAGGCACGTCTGGGGAAAGCAGCCAGGGAAGTAGCCGGATGCACGCAGCGCAAACGCCAGCCGCGAGCACGGCAGACCACGAAAGGGCCGTAGTGCGCCAGAGGCGGCGGGCGAAAGGCGTCATGAGCGCGGAGATTCAGCTAAAATCGAGGCGAAACGCGACCTCTGCGCAAGGCCTCTTCCCGAGCGGAGATGAGGTGTTATGCTTCCGGCCGAATGTTCGGGAGTTCGGGGACACCTTAGTCTTGCTGGAGGAACCATGCGCGCGCGCCTTTCGTCGATGTTGATCGCTGCTGCTGCCACGATGACCCTTGCTCTCTCCTCTCCAAGCGCTCGAGCGATTGGAAAAGAGGAAGCCTCACCCGACGGTAAAGGGATCGTCGGAGGTGCCCTGCTCGGGGGCGAAACGGTGATGCTGCTCGAAGCCGCTTTCAAAGTCAGACAGCCCTGGGCGTATGTCGTGGGCGGCATTGCCGGCGGCATTGCCGGAGGCGTCGGCGGCTATTTCGCGGAGCAGGAGACGGACAGCGCTCGCGTGCCCATGTTCCTGCTGGCCGGCGGCCTGGTGCTCGCCATACCCACCACGGTAGCCGTGTTGTCCACAACCTCCTACAAGCCACCTGCAAACTACGTCCAGGATCGGCCGCCCGCGGACGAGCCCATCGCAGAGCCGCCGCAGCCAGGTTCGGCTCCGCCCCCTGCGAGCCCCACCACGCGAAACGGCAAGCAGCGCGCACCCAGCGCGCGAAAGGCCGTCGCAGCGGCCCGTTTGAGCGCGTACCAACCGGTCCCGCGCCTGCTCACGCCACCGTCGCTCGTAGGCTTCGACCAGGGCTTGCTCAGCTTGAGCTTACCCGCGGTGGAAGTGCGCTCCGTGTATACCAAGCGTGACGTCCAGCAGATGGGCGTGAAGCAAGAGACGGAAGTCCGCATCCCCGTCTTCAACTTCTCGTTCTGATGCTCGCGCCGTTACGGCAATCGTGGGGGCGAACCCCTTTGTCTTTCGCGGCAGTTGCCGTAACATCACTCGCTCGGGCTTCTGTCCCGAGCGATTAAAAATCATGGCACAGCCTGCGCCGCAGAAGTCCGGCACGTCGAGGGGTCGTGGAGCCGAAGATCCGGCTCTTGGTAAAGTCATTGCGGGCCGTTACCGGCTTGAAGCGCGCATTGGCGAGGGCGGAATGGGCATCGTTTATCGTGCCCGTCACGTCCTCATCGATCGCGTCGTCGCCGTGAAACTGATCCGCCCCGACTTGCGCGGTGAAACTCACCTGCGCGCGTGGATGTTGCGGGAGGCGCGCGCCGCCAACCGCGTCGACCACGCGCACATCATCGATATTCACGACATCGGTGAAACGGACGAGGGCGAGCTCTACCTCGTCATGGAGTACCTGATCGGTACGCCGCTTTCGACCGAGCTCGCGCGCGGGCCGATGCCCATCAGCCGTGCGGTCGACATCCTCGAGCAAATGGGCGCAGCGCTCTCACGCGCGCACGATCTCGGTGTGGTGCACCGCGATCTCAAGAGCGACAACATTTTGCTCACCGCGCGCGGTGGTCGCAAAGACTTCGTGAAGATCCTGGACTTCGGTCTAGCCGCGCTCGCGCACGATCCGCGGCTCGCGCCCAAGGGCGCGGTGTTCGGTACTCCCGAATACATGTCGCCCGAGCAGGCGCGCGGCGAACAAGCCGGTCCACAGTCGGATTTGTATGCGCTCGGCGTGCTCTTCTTCGAGATGTTGACGGGGCAGCTGCCCTTCCGCGCGAGTGATCGCGACACTCTGCTCGAGATGCAGCGCA
>DATHEN010000554.1:0-4214 GCA_035318565.1 Polyangiaceae bacterium | reverse complement strand
GCTTCAGGCGTTGCCGAGCCGATGAACAGGGCGCCTGCGCGCGTGATCTTGTCCGCGAGCTCGCGCGGCTGCTCGCATTGAATCGAGACGTGCTCTGCGGCAAGCTCGTTGGCGATGCGCGCGAGCTCCTCGCGGTTTCCGACGACCAGCGCCTCGCCGTGGTTGGCGAGTGAGGCTTCAGCGACGTTCCTGCGCGGCAAGTCCGCCAGCTGTTTCGCGAGCTCCGCGCGCACCGCCTCGACGAGGCTCGGGCTCGTGCAGAGCAGGAGCGCGTACGCCGCTTCGTCGTGCTCGGCCTGGGACAGCAGATCGGCCGCCACGATCGCGGGGTTGGCGGTGTCGTCCGCCACGACCAGGATTTCGCTCGGCCCCGCGATGCTGTCGATCGCCACTTCGCCGAATACCAGCCGCTTGGCGGCGGCCACGTAGATGTTGCCGGGGCCTACGATCTTGTCGACGCGCGCGACGCTCTCCGTGCCGTATGCGAGCGCGGCGATCGCATGCGCGCCGCCCGCATCCAAGAGCGCGCTCACGCCGGCGAGGTGGCAGGCCGCACGGACCTCCACGCCGGGATTGGGACTCGCAAGCGTGATGCGCGCGACTCCCGCGACGCGCGCGGGAATGACGCTCATCAGCACGCTCGAGGGGTAGCGCGCCTTGCCGCCCGGCGCATAGACGCCTACGTGGGCCAGAGGGGACACGCGGCTGCCGAGCTGAACGCCGTGCTCCTCGTACTCGAAGCTCGTCAGACCTTCGGCCTGGCGCTCGTGATAGCGGCGAATGCGATCGGCAGCGTGAATCAAGGCATCCCGCACGTCACTCTTCAGAGCAGCTAGCGCTTCGGCGCCGCCGTAGTCGCTGCGGAGCAGGCGCTCCGGAGTGCGTTTCTCGAACTCCAAGATGTAACGCCTTAGCGCGGCGTCGCCTTCGGTGCGAACGTCCTTGACGATGCGCTGCACCACCGCCTCGACCCGCTCGAGGTCCGTTTCACCTCGACGGCGTAGGCGCTGAACTGCTGATTCGAATTCGGTGGTGCCTGAACGGGTCGAGCGGAGCAGAGCGCTCACGTCCAATGGCCCGCCTTCACCGCAGCCGGATCGTACTCGCGGATTTTCGGTCCGAGCGACTCGCGGAAAACCTGCTCGTCGTCCATGTCCAAGTCCTCTTCGGCGAAGCCGGCAGCGACCTCCATGCCGATCGCGAGGATGCGCAAAAATAACGCGAAGCTTGAGGCGCACAGGCGTGGTTTCCAGACGTCCGTGCCGCTCATTGCCGTGAACACCGGACAGTCGCCCTCGGGGTCCGGGCTCGACGTATCCAGGAAGTAGGGATCCCCGAGCAACGAGCTGTGACCGACGATCACCCAGCTCGGGCGCCAGCCCTGCGGTGAAGGTCCGTTACGAGCTTCGCCCGTCTCAGTGAGCGCAAACCCCTTCTGCTCTTCGAGCAAACTCTGCGCGGGCGTAAGACGCACCCGTTCTGTCGGTGTGCGCGTTTCGACATTGACCGGGTTGGCCTCGGCGAGAAACTCGCGGTAGCGGCGCGGGATTTTGAGCTTGATCCGAAGCTCGGCCACGAGGCCCGAGTCGGCTTTGCCAAAACTTGCCGGCACTCCACGGCGATTGAGTGACTCTTTGAGGGCAGAGATCGATTCAGCGAGATCGCTGTCCAACTTTCGTGAACCTTTCGCGGCTCCCGGCGTGCGGAGCCCGCGCGCCCAAGGCGCGAGCTTTTGCTTAAATTACCAAGCGAGTCTAGCCCAACCTGGGCGGTCACCCAGCCGTACCGGCTGAGCCGCGACCCAGACTATTCGAAAATCGTCACAAAACGCTACAAAAACGTGGCCTACTCGCTCGCGGCATTGGCTTTATCTGCCTTGTTCGAGTTGCCGCGCCGGCTTCGCGGCGGGACATTCCAAAAGCGCGTTCAGCGGGGCTCAGCGCCCACAGGTTGGCTCGCCCGCTGAAGGCGATCGCTGAAGAGTGCCGCTAAATCGGAGAGCGCCGCGCGTGGCGCGCTCAGCCGCAGCTGCATGCGCCGAGCACCGGGCAGAACCTCGAGGGTGTACACGCTCGCGGTCTGGCCGAATCCGGGCCGGGTTCCGTCCTCGGTCGAGCGGAGCGCCGCCACGCTCCAAAAACCTCCGGCCACGGCCGACGTACGCGTGAGCGGGTCGAGCTCGGTGCGCCGTGCCGCGAGGGTCTGCGAAGCCTGCCGGCTGCCCACGACTCGCATCTTCGCAGCGAGGACTTTTTCGTCGCTGCCGACCGCGATCAACGTGCCCGCGCGGCCGGCGAGTGGCGCTACCGCCAGGATCCAGCGTAGACCCGGCGCGCGACCGCTGACGAGCCTGCCCTGGCGCGGGTCGATCTCACGCGCCGGAAGAGTCATTTCGACGAGGCGTGTACCGGGTGGCATTCCAGCACCCGGCGCCGGAGGCCGACCGCGCACGGTGAGCGGCAGTTCGCCTTGTTGTGCGCCGATGAACCGGCGCAGCTGCGGGCCGAGCACGGGATCCTGGAACGCCTCGAGGAGCTTGACGAGGTAGGAGCGGTAGCGATCGGGTTCATCGTTGCTGATGAAGACGCGCCAGCCGAGGCGCTCGCGGGCCAGCGCCAGATCACGAGCTTGGAGCGGTAATGCCGCCAGAGCGCCGGCGTCGACAGCGCCCGCGCACACCACGGCGTCGCCGCGCGGTAGTGGAACCGCGTACACGAGCTCTGCGGCCATTTCCTGCAGCTTGGGCGGCGTGCCCTGATAGGAGAGCGCCTCTCCGAACAGCCCACCCAAGAACTGCTTGTGCACGCTGAAGTCGTCCGGAGCGAGGCCACGCACGAAGGTCGCCCGGGTGCTGTCGAGCGGGCATTGCCAGAAGGCTTCGGGGGCCGGCCCGGCGTGGCTCGCGTGGGTCAGCAAGCTCTGAACGACGCGTGATCGGTCGTCTTGCCAATGCAGCGTGAAAGCGGCCTCCAGTGCACCCGTCTCGGCAGCCACCGTGAGCTCGACCTGCGCGCGGTCGATATCGTGGATGAAGAGCGACACTTCGCGCGCCGCCTCGCCGGCCATCTCCGCGCCGGCCTTGTCGAAGCGTTGGTTACGGCTTTGCAGGTTCAGGAGCGGCTTCACGAACGCCTGACTCACGTCGAAAAGCTGTGTGCGAGACAGCTTTCTGAGCGGCGCCAGGCGCAGCTCGGCGAATAGGTCGGCCCCGCCCAGCGTTTCAGCCGGAAGCTCGCTATTGGCATAGGGCAGGAGAGGCTGCACGTGGAGTCGTGACGGCCCGCAGACCAGACGCGCTGTGCGCTTTCCCGATTCAGCGGGCAGCCCGCACGCGAAACTCGGGGCCTCGAAGTACGCCGAGCCGTCCGCGGTCGTCTCGACCCGCGTGCCGCTTTGCCGAGCGCTGTCGAGGAGCGCCTGGCGCGAGCGCACCCCGCACGCGAGCGCGAGGCGTGTCTCGAGGTGCCCGGCAGCCGTCGATTCGGCGGCCCAGATAGCGTCGATGGGTGCCGAGAGGTCGAGCGCGGTAGCGCCGAACGGCAGCTTTGAAAGCAGCCGCGTGCCGAGCTCGTTGCTGGCGGCGCCGCCCCAAGCCTGCATTGCGCGACTGGGATCCTTCACGCGCAGCACACCCAGCACGCTGCTCGCGTCGATCGGCTTGGGTGCCGGCGCGGCCGCAGGCAGCGCGGGTGCCGCGGGCTTCGCCGCTGGCGCTCGGGAAGGAGGGGCAGCGCAGCTCTGGCTCGCCAGCGCCGCGAGCAAGATCGCCCGTGCGAGTGGTTTCATCGGCGCTGCTTGCGGTTTCTTCCGCCGCGGTGGCGCGCGGCCAGCGCAATGTAGTCTAGCTTGGGCTCGGCGGGCTCACGGCGAGGCGGCGACTCCTTCAGGTATTTCCCGAGCAGCTCGCACATGTGCGAAAGGGGGTCCACGGCCGGCAACGTGTTCTCGATCTTCATCACGCCGAGCGCCGAGCACAAGGGCTCGAACACGCCGCCGTGTACATGGCCGCGCCGCATCAAGTCGAGGTAGCTGCGTGCCAGCGCATCCGCGTCGAAGCGATCGCGTACGACGAACTCGGACGCGATGCGCAGCACTCCGCTCGGTTCCACACAGCCATCCTCGGCGAGCACGAACGCGGCTTGCAAATAGTTGTAGAAAGGCACCACGCGAAAGCCATAGTCGGCGAACATGCTCGGCGGCGTCTGGCGATCGAG
>DATHEN010000553.1:0-4048 GCA_035318565.1 Polyangiaceae bacterium | reverse complement strand
GCAGAAAACTCTTGGTGATGCCCTTTCCCGTATCGATGACGGAAATCCGGAACTCGTCGTCGCACTGCGAAAGCTCTGCACGAATCCGCCCGCCCGCTGGGGTGAACTTGACGGCATTCGCCAAGAGATTGCTGACCGCTTGCTGCAGGCGATCCCGATCGCCGCGCACTCGAAAAGCGTCCCCGCTGAGTAGCAGTTCCATGTGGTGCTGCTTGGCGTCGCTGGAGGGCTTTACTGCGTCGAAGGCCGCGCGCACCACGCTCGCCAAGTTCACGGAAGCGAGCTCGAGGTGGAGCTTGCCCGAGATGATGCGCGTGGTGTCGAGGATGTCGTCGATCAGCTGCACTTGAAGCTGGGCATTGCGTTGAATCGTGTCGAGGCCGCGCTTCAGCGTCGAAGCATCGAGCTCCCCTTCGCTCAGCAGCTGCGACCAGCCCAGGATCGAGTTGAGCGGCGTGCGAAGCTCGTGGGACACGGTGGCCAGGAACGTGTCCTTGGCGCGGTTCGCCTCGTCGGCTGCTTCGCGCGCGCGCCGTGTGGCGAGCTCCGTTTGCTTCAGACGGTCGTAGAGCAGCTTGGAGCGCGCCAACGTAGCCACCCGCGCCGTGAGCTCCTCCGGACCGAACGTTTTGGTCACGAAATCGTTGGCGCCCGCGGCGAGGCCCTCCACGAGGTCGTCCTGCCCGCCGGTGGCCGTGAGAATCAGGATCGGCAAGCTGACTTCATCGTGGCTTTGCCGCAAGAAGCGACACACTTCCAGGCCGGACATGTCTGGCATGTGCCAGTCGAGGACCAGGACGTCCGGACGCACGCCACCCGCGACCTCCTCCAAAACGCTGGGTCCGTCCGAGAATATCCGGACTTCGTGTTGAACGCTGAGTAGACGACCGGCCATCTCGCTCTCGAGTGGACTGTCGTCGACTACCCAGATCACCGCCCGTAGTGCGTTGCTCTGTGACGACGGCCGACCGTGATCTGAGTTCATGGGGCCCGAGAATGACGTCGTGTGATCCGCCAACGTATGGCGAACATAGCCTATGCGACCAAAGCGCGCTCGCCATGAAAGAGCGTGGCACTACGCCGCAGAGTGCTGATGAAATGCAAAGACGCGTGGCGAAACGCCACTGCGCGCGGCTTGACCGAGATCGACCGGCGCCGTAGCCTGAAGCCAATTCAGGCTGCAATGACTGCAATTTTGGTCGTAGACGACAGTAAAGTGATGCGCGACATGGTCGTCGCCTGCCTGCGCGCCATCTCGGGCACTCAGTTCGTGCACGCGTCGAGTGGTCTCGAAGCGATCGAGCAGCTCTCCTTGTCTCCCTTCGACCTGATGGTGCTCGATCTCAACATGCCGGACATCACGGGCATCGAAGTGCTCGAGTTCATGCGCAATCAGGACACGCTGCGCGCGCTGCCGGTGTTGATCGTGACCACCCGGGGAGACGATCAATCCCGCGAGCAAGTTCTGCAGGCCGGCGCAAGTAGCTTTCTTGCGAAGCCATTCACACCCGACGCGATCATCGCTGAAGTCCGCGCACTCCTTCCGCAGGGCGCGGAGTCTCACGCGTGACCGCCGCCGGGGAGTTGAAGGAGTTTCTCGCCGCTTACCTCGTGGAGGCCGAGGAGCACCTGACCTTCGCGAACGCGCAGCTCTTGGCCGTCGAGAGCGCTCAGCGCAGCGGCGAAGCCAACCCTCGTGCCGTTCGTCAGACGTTTCGCGCGCTGCACACGATCAAGGGACTGTCGGCCATGGTCGGCGTGGAACCGGTCGTCGCGATTGCACACCGCATGGAGTCGTTTCTACGTGACTTCGATCGCTCGGGTGGGATGCTGCCGCCGAAAGCAATCGACGCTCTGCTGAAAGGCGTGCGGGCGATCGAGCAACGCGTCGCGGCCATGGGTCGAGGGGACGCCGTGCTGCCCCCTTCGGACGAGCTGCTCGCGGACTTGGATTCGCTCGGCCTGGCCCAAGCCCTCGTGAGGGACGCGCCCGCGCCCGCTCTGAATCTCGACCCAGCGCTGCTCGCCAAATTGGCGCCCTTCGAAGTCGACCAGCTTCTTCGCGGAATCGCCGCGGGTCAACGCGGGTTGCGCGGTGACTTTTACCCGTCGCCAGCGCGCGCGGCCGCAGGTCTTTCGGTCAACTCCGTTCGAGAGCGCCTGGCAAAGATGGCCGATCTGGTGCGAGTGCTTCCGCGCGCGGTGCCGGTGAGCGCCGATGCACCGGGTGGCTTGTCGTTTGCGCTGATTTTTCTGACGGACACGTCGGACGAGGAGCTGGCTCAGGCCGTCGGTATCGAACGCTGGGAGCTCGAATCCATTCAGTCCGACGTGGCGCCGCCCAGCGCGTTCACCACGCTGGCCAGCGGCTCTGCGGAGCCGGTCGTGTCTTTCGCCGACGAAGAGGTGTCCGCCGGGCAGGCGCGCAAGGGACTCGTGCGTGTGGACGTCACCCGTTTGGACGACGCGATGGAAGGCCTGTCCGCCCTGATCGTCACGCGCTTTCGGCTCGCGCGCGCGGTAACCGCGCTCAAGCAGCAGGGCGTCAACACTCGCGACATTTCCGAGGTCCTGGCGGACAACGGGCGGCAGCTGCGCGATTTGCGCGCGGCGATCGTGCGCTTGCGCATGGTGCCCGTGAGCGAGATCTTGGAACGCGTGCCGCTGCTCGTGCGCGGCTTACGTCTCGCCACGAATCGAGCGGTTCGCCTCGAGCTCGACGGCGGCAACTCCGAGCTCGACAAGTCGGTATCGGAGCGCTTGTTTCCGGCCATCGTCCACCTGGTGCGCAACGCCGTCGATCATGCCATCGAAACTCCGGACGAGCGCCTGCGCCGCGGCAAGCCGGAGGAGGGCCTGCTGCGCATCAGCTGCATCACTCACTCGAGCACTCGACTCGAGCTCACCGTCAGCGACGACGGGCGCGGGATTGATCGGGCTGCCGTGGCAAGAAAAGCGGGCCGAACCAGTCCCAGCGACGCGGCAGGGCTGCTCGATTTGCTTTGCCTACCGGGCCTTTCTACCCGAGACATCGTGACCACCACCAGCGGGCGCGGGATGGGCATGGAAATCGTGAAGCGCACGGTCGTCGATGAGCTCGGCGGCGAGCTGGAAGTGGCCACCGAGCTCGGCAAAGGCACGACCTTCACTTTGCGGGTGCCGCTCACGATATCCATCGTCGATGCCTTCTCGTTCGAATGCGCTGACCAACGCTTCGTAGTGCCCGTGGCCATGGTCGACGAGATCGTCGAAGTCGACTCCTCCCGCGTGGTCCACGTGCCGGCCAACGACGACGGAACCCCGGCGGTCGACATCATTACGCGCCGCGGTTTGGCGATACCCATGATCGCGCTTTCTCAGGTCTTCCGTTTGACGCCAGTGCACGTGAGCGCCGCCAAGGCGATCGTAGTGCGCCGCGCGGGCGCGCCCGTGGCTTTTGCAGTCGACCGCATGCTCGGGCAGCAAGAAGTGGTCATACGGCCCGTGCACGACGTGCTGATTCGCGCGCCGGGTATTTCCGGCGCGACCGATCTGGGTGACGGAAAGCCGACGCTCGTCCTCGATCTGGTCGCGCTTTCTGCCAGTTTGAGCGCCGCGTCGGCCGCGCTGCAGGTGCGTCGATGAAGCTGCACGTCGTGTTCTGCGTGGCCGCTACCGAGTACGCGCTGCCGGTCGACGCCGTCTTGCAAATGGAGAGCTTCGCGGGCGCGACCGTCGTTCCGGGTGCGCCGCCGTACGTGGCCGGTATCGTCACCGTTCGCGGCCTGGTAGTGCCGGTGATCGATCTGCGAATCCGTTTCGGCCTGCCGCCCGCGGCGGTGACCGTCGACACCCGTATCATCGTCACGCGCTCGCACGAGCGAACCGTCGCCCTGCTCGTCGACAAGGCGCGCGAAGTGCTCAAACTCGACGAAGAAAAGCATCAGCCTGCCGCGGGCGCGATCAGCGAGCGCTCAGCCGGTTTCGTAGCTTTCGTGCACTCGCTCGGGCCACGCCTGCTCTTGCTCGTCGATCTTTCCAAAATCCTAGGTGAAACCAGCCATGACCA
>DATHEN010000552.1:0-7588 GCA_035318565.1 Polyangiaceae bacterium | reverse complement strand
ACGAGTCTTCGGTGCCGACCACGATCAAGCTGTTGGATTGCTCGTCAGCGAGCACCTTGCTGAGGCCGCCCTTGTTCACGCCGCCGCCGGGTTGACCGGGCTGACCGGGTTGACCGGGCGCGCCCAGATCGAACAGCTCGTTGATGCGCTTGGCCATCTCGCCCGCCGAGCCGTACTGGACCGGTTCGATCCACATGCGCTGGCCGGCACCGCCGATGTCCACTTCCTCGATGATGCGCACCATGCGGCGGATGTTCGCGCCCGTGTCCGTGATGATCAGCAGCTGGCCCGGACCATAGAGGGAGATGTCGCCGTCCTTGCTCTTGAACTTCATGAGCAGCGCGGTCACCTCTTCGGCGGAGACGTTCTCGAGCCGGTACAGGCGCGTGATGAAGCGATCGTCCTCGGGGATGGGCGCGCCGCGCGAATACACGGGCGTGGGCAACGTGGCGATGCCGCCGCTGTCGACGATTTTCAAGAACCGTCCGTGCGGGACGACGGTCATGCCGTTCTGCTCGAGGATCGACAAGAACGCCTGATACGCCTCGGCCAGCGTCACCGGCTGCGGGGACACGACGGTGGCCTTGATCTGCCGAACCTTGGGTCCGTAAATGAAGCGGCGACCCGTGAGGCCGCTGATGTGATTCACGAGCTCCGCCAGGTCTGCGTCCTGCAGATTGAACTTCACGAGGTGCCCTGCGGGCTTCGGGCGGTACGGCACGTCGGCCGCCTTGGCGATCGCGTCCATGCTGTCCGGCAACGGGCCGCGCGCGCCGGGCGGCTCGGGCTCCGGAGCAGGCGCCGCAGCCGGTGCCTGGGCCTGAGCCGGCGCTGCAGCCGGCGCAGCGCCCGGCGGCGTCGCCTGAGCGGGCATGTTCGCGCCGGGCAGTGTGATCTGACGGCCACTACGCGGACGCGGGGGCTGCTGCGCGTGGGCGTCTTCTGCGAGTGCCAGTGACATGGCCGTCGCACAACAGGTCAGGCCAACAAGTTTCTTCGTCGCATGCGGGAACAAGAGAGAGCTCGTCAAGTTCAAGGTCTTCGAGAGAATCAACATATTCTTCACTTGATGCGATAATCGATGGACGCCGGGCTTCCGCGGCGATTGAGCTTCACGTTCAGGTTGCTGGCAGTGCGCAGGCGCGCGTAGGCCTCGAGCGCCTTCTCCGGGCTCGCCATGTTGAAGCCGTTGATGGCTTCCAGACGATCTCCGTTCTGGAGCCCGAGCGTCCCGAGCAATGTATCGGGCCGGATGCCGAACAGGCGGATGCCGACGACCTTGCCGTCCTTCTGCTCCGGAACGATGCGCGCCGAGCGCATGAGCTCTGCCTGGTTCTCGAGGATCTTGTCGACCACGCTGCGGTCGACGTTGAACTCGCTGTCGCTGACCTTCTGAATCTTGGAGGCGATCTCCGGCGGCACCGTCGTGCCCCCACCGCCAGCTACGTTGGGATCGGCCGCGGGCATGGCGGCTTGAGCCGGCGGGGTCTCCGCCGCGGGCGCTGCCTGCTCGGCGAACAAGAGCGCCTGACACAGCGAAGCTCCGCTCAGCAGCCACACGGAGGGGCTGTTCTTGCGCGGATTGAAGCCAATGAAGGTGACCTGCTTGCCGCCCATGTCGTCGCCGACTCGGCGCAGCTTCGGTGCCGGTTCCCCCGGCCCCTGCAGCGCGGCCATCGACCATTCTGGATCGGTCGACTCGCTGATGATCGCGGCGCGCACGCCATCGCAGACGGGAGCCGACAGCGGGTCGCTCAGATCCGGCTTCGACGGCGCGAGCTCATCGATCGGCTTTGCGTTCAGGGGCCCGGTCACCGAGTCGAAAGGATTGCGCGCCAGGATCGGCTCGGCGCTCTTCGGCTCGTTCATGCGCCGCAAGCGTTCCGCCTCTTCGGGATCGGGCCCGGCGCGCTGCGGAGCGGCCACGAGCGCCCGTTCGTCGAGACTCAGCGCGGAGCTGAGCAGTTGGGTCGCGCCACGTGCCTGGAAGAACGCGACGAGCGCGAGCAACGTCAGCACCACGGCCGGCCAGTACTTTTTTAGAAGCGTGTCGAATGCCACGGGTCCGGACGGACTAGAGCGAAGGTTGTGCCACCGTCAATCACTTAAAAATCTGCGTACAAACGTGGGATTTACCGGCGCCTTGCCCTCTCTTTCCAGCCGCCAAGCTGTCACTGGAACCACTGGACACCTGGCAGGTTCTGCCAAATTGGCAAATCCCTGCGCCGGGGGCCTGCTCAGGGATCGACCTCACCGAGCTTGCGGTAGATCGTGCGCGTCGAGATTCCGAGCAGCTGGGCGGCGAGCGATTTGTCGCCGGACGTGTACTTGAGCGTCTCGCGGATGAGCCGGTTCTCGACCTCTTCGAGCGCCGTGCCGATGGTGAACGTCAGGCTGGAGGGCGCCTTGGCGCTGGCCTCGGCGATCGCATCCGGAAGGTCCGGAATGCCGAGCGTATCGGAGCGACAGAGCACCGCAGCGCGCTCGATCACGTTCTCGAGCTCGCGCACGTTGCCGGGCCACGAGTAGTCCATGAGCTTCGTCAGCACTTCACCCGGTACGATCAAGCGCGACCTGCCGTTCTTCTTGCAGTACACGCCCAGGAAGTGATCTACGAGCAGCGGAATGTCTTCACGCCGCGCGCGCAAAGGTGGCGCCGTGACGGCGATCACGTTCAAGCGGTAGTAGAGGTCCTCGCGAAAACGTCCCGCCTCGACCTCGGCTGACAGATCCCGGTTGGTTGCGGCGACGATACGCACGTCGGCTTTCACCGTGTTGCCGCCGACGGGCTCGTATTCGCCCTCCTGAACCACGCGCAGGATCTTCACTTGCACCGCCGGCGAGAGCTCGCCGATCTCGTCGAGAAACAGCGTACCGCCACGCGCTTTCGCGAAGCGTCCCTCGCGCCGCGCGATGGCGCCGGTGAACGCGCCGCGCTCGTGTCCGAACAGCTCCGCTTCCAGAATGCTCTCGGGGATGGCCGCGCAGTTGACGGCCACGAACGGCCCTGCGGCGCGCGCGCTCTTGCCGTGGATGTAGCGAGCGATGAGCTCCTTGCCGGTGCCGCTCTCACCGAGCACGAGCACCGTGGCGCTCGAGGGCGCCGCTTGCGTGGCCACGTCCAGCACACGCCGTAGCGCGGCGCTCTGGCCGACGATCTCGCGGCTGGTGAGCAGCTTCAGCTCTTCGCGCAGCGAGCGATTTTCGCGCACGAGCGACTGGCGCTCCGCCGCCTTGCGCACACTCTTGACGATCGTCATGCGCTTGAGCGGCTTTTCCACGAAGTCGTACGCGCCTTCGCGCATGGCCTGCACCGCGGTTTCCACGGTGCCGTACGCAGTCATCAGCACGACCTCGGTGTCCGGCGTGAGCTCTTTCAAGGCGCGGAGCAGCTCCACACCATTGGTGCCCGGCATCATCAAGTCGGTGAGCACGACGTGGATGTGGTGCCGGCGGGCGAGTTCCAGCGCTTGTTTCGCCGACTCGGCGCTGAACACGCGCATGCCCTCACGCTGGAAGATCTTGTTCAGCGAAGTCAGATTGCCGGCTTCGTCGTCGACGACCAGCACCGTGACGTCCGGCAACGACGGGTCTGCCTGCTGCAGCGAGCTCGAGCTGGGAACCTCGCTGACCCGACTTTCCGCCAGCATGTCATCCATGCAGTCGTATTGTCACACGCTACACAATCTGTCAACGCGATTGACAGATTGTCATAGTCTCGAGAATCGTTAGCGAATCAGCTTCGAAAGCGCCTTGAATTCGTCGCTGCCGGCTCGCTCCAGCCAATCGAACACCACGGACTCGGTCGTGGTTCGCACCGCGCCGGCGCGCTCGCACAGCTTGAGCCCCACCTCGCGATGATCCTCCTGGCGCGAGCTGACGCCGTCCATGGGGACGTGGACTTGAAAGCCATGGGCCGTCAGGTCCCGCACGGTCTGGTACACGCAAACGTGCGATTCCATACCGATCACCACTGCTGCACGCGCGCCCGATGCCGTCAGGGCGTCACTGAAACCGGCGGCGTCCCAGGAGCTGAAGTCGAGCTTCTCGAAAGACTGCGCGCGGGCAGTCTGCAACAGCTCCGCGATGGCGGGCAGCGTGCGCCCGAGCCCCTTCGGGTACTGTTCGGTCACGAGCACCGGAGCATGCAGCAGCCGCGCGCCTTCGAGCAGGATGCGCGCGGAGCGCTCTAGGCTAGCCAGCTGCGCCGGTGGCATGGCCGCCGCCAGCTTTTCCTGAACGTCTACGACGATGACTGCGGTGGTACTGGGACGAAGACGTTGCATGCTTCCTCCTGCTGTTCACGTCACGGCCGTCCGGCCTTCTTGAGCTCTTTCGGTTCGATGAAGTCGTCCGGGGCCAGCACGAGCCGTTCGACTCGCCTGCCCTCCGCCATGGCCTGCACGATTTCATCCAGGTCCGACTCCTGGACTCGCCCGTAGAAATAGTTATCCGGCTCGACCGCGATGGAAGGCCCCGCCCAACATGTGTCCAGACAGCTCGCCGTGCACGCCCGCGCTTCGATGTCCGCGAGGCCGCGCTCTTTGAGCATGCTCTTGAGCTTCGCGTGCAGCTCGACTGCCCCGCGCGCCGCACACGAGCCCTTCGGCGTGCCATCCGGCCGGCGATTCACGCACACGAACAAGTAACGGCGGCGCTGACCCATACGCGCCGAGCGTGCTGCCAGTGCCGAGCGCGGTCAAGGGGACCGGCCGCGAGCGCAGTCAGCTCTGCGCCAGCGCGGCTCGCACCGAATCCGCGAAAATGCCGAGCAAGAGCTCGAGCTCGTCGTCTGCGATGTTCAAAGGGGGCGCCACATACACGGTGTTGCCGAGCGGGCGCAGGTAGGCGCCGCGTTTCAGGCCTTCTTCGAACACCTGCCAGCCGGCGCGCTCCAGGTAACCTTCGCGACCGAGATCCAGCGCTCCTACCATGCCGATGCCACGCACCGCGCTCACGCCCGGAAGGCCCGCGAGCTCGGCAAACGCCCGGGCGATGCGCGCCCCCTTCACGCGGACTTGATCGAGGATGCGCTCATCCCGGTACACGGCAAGCACTTCACGCGCCACGCGCGCGCCCAGCGGATTGCCGCAGAAGGTGTGCCCGTAATAGAAGGCGCGGCTCGCATCACCCAGAAACCCCTCGAAGATGCGCTGCGTGGCCAGCGTGGCGGCCATGGGCAGCGTACCCGCGGTGAAGCCCTTGGCAGTGCACATCAAATCGGGCGCGACGCCCGCGTGCTCGGACGCCCACATCGGCCCCGTGCGGCCGTACCCGCTGAACACCTCGTCGAGCACCAGAAACACGTCGTGGCGTTCGGTCAGCTCGCGCGCTCGACGCAGGTATTCGGCGTCGTACGTGCGCATCCCGGCGGCACCCTGAATCATCGGCTCGAGCACCACTGCCGCCAGGCTGTCGGCGTGATCGCGCACGCTCTGCTCGAGCGCGGCAAACGCGCGCTCGTGACCGTCGTGCGCCGGGGGCACATGGATGCAGTCCAGAACCACGCTCGCGAACGGCCGCCGGAACACCTCGACCCCACCGAGGGCGGTCGCGCCCAGCGTTTCCCCGTGAAACGCGCCATCCAGCGCCAAAAAGCGCGTGCGCTTCGCTCTGCCGTTTTGCTGCCAGTATTGCAGCGCAAGCTTCAACGCCACTTCTACGGCGGTCGAGCCGTCATCACTGAAGAAGACGCGAGAGAGGCCGGCGGGAGCGGTTTGGACGATCTCTTCGGCCAGGAGCGCCGCGTGCTCATGCGTGACGCCTGCCAGCGACGTGTGGCACAGCCGCTCTGCTTGCTCGTGCAGCGCCGCGACGATGCGTGGATGTCCATGGCCGAGCACGCACGTCCACCACGACGAATTCCCGTCCAGATACGAGCGGCCATCGCGATCGAAGAGCCGCGCACCGCGCGCGCTCTCGATGACCAGCGGCTCGGTGTGGGCCAGATATGGGCCCATCGCGGTGTAGGGATGCCAGACGTGCCGCTTGTCCCTGGCGATGATGGCTTCGCGCGGGACGGCCATACTCAGGTTCCTGCTTCGCTCGGCGGCTGCGCGGCAGGCTCGGGAGCGCTCTCGCCTTCGGGCTCGCCGGACGCAGCGCCCTCGGGCTGCCCGCGCACCGGAATGCGCAGCCTGCCCTGGCCCTGCGAGGCCAGCACGCTCACGGCTTTTTCGAAGAACGCGCGCAGGAACGGGATCTCACGCGGCGGATCGGTGATGAGCCCGGCTTGCGCCACGAGCTTCATGACGGCCGCGACTTCGAGCGCCGCGGCTTCCCCGTCGCGCTGCAGCACACTGAGCCCGCTGTCTTTGAGCGAACGCACCAGCTGTTCACGGCGTTCGGGCGAAAAGTAACGATCGGTCGCGGCCGAGATCTCTTCATCCATGCGCTGATTCAAGTGCGCCGGGTCCGGCTCCTCGCCGGGTGTCAGGCTCTCACCCACGTGGCCGAGCAGCTCGTCCACGGCGCTGCGCGCGGGAAACCAGCTGCGGAACTCGGGCAAGAGGTGCAGCCGCCCCGATTGCTTGCAGAGCTCCCGCGCGTCGTCATCCGAGAGCTCGAATCCCTCTTCATCGAAGGGATGTGTGACGTCACTCTCCGGCACGGGCTGAAGCAACGACGCAGCGCTCGTGAGTCCGAGCGGCTCCGGTATCCCGAACTCCTGATGACGCTTGCGCGCCTGCGCCGCACGCGAGCGCGCCCACGCCACCGGCACGCGGACGGGCTTGTAGTCGCCGCCGGGCGCAGCTTTGGCCATCGAGTCCTTCAGCTGAGATTGGCTGAGCTCGGCGAGCTCGACGCGCTGAATGCCGCTCTGCTCGTGCAACACCACGAAGGCGGCTCGATAGCGACTGGCGGGCGTATGCGCCGTGAAGACGAGCATCACGTTGCCGAGCGCATCGGGCGCCAAGAGCCAGGCCTCGTGCGTCTCTTCGGTGGGGGCGCCCAAGCTCGCAACGCGCTTTCTCTCGGGCACGCGCACGCCGCGCGCGCGCAGCACGTTCAAGGCTCTGCGCGCCGCTTTGCGCGCCTTGCCGCTACCGCGTTCGGCGACTTCGTGGATCGCCGCGGCGTTGCTGCGCTTGAGCCATTCGGCGATCAGCCCGTCTGGCTCGGTGGAGACCTGACTTACTGCAGCAAGCGCCGTGTCTGCCGTCGCGTCGGCCAGTGCCGGGTCCAGGTTACTGCTCGCTGCTCCTGATTTGCTCATCGTCATCTCCGAGTATTTACTAGTACGCGGGCGGATCGTCCCGGGCCTCGCGTGTCAACTTGCGCGCCGCGGGCGCGGACTCAACCCAAATACGCTATGGCGTCGATTTCTACGCGCGCGCCTCGAGGCAGCGCGGTCACTTGAACGGTGGCCCGAGCCGGAGGTGGGTTCGGAAAAAATTCAGCGTAGATGGCGTTCACCGCGGCAAAATCGCTCAAATCGCACAGGTATATCGTGGTCTTGACCACCTGGCCGAAGTTCGCCCCAGCAGCGCCCAGGATAGCCTCGAGGTTCGCGAGGACGCGGCGGGTCTGCTCGTCGATGCCTCCCGCCACGAGCACGCCCTCCTCGTCGAGCGGGATTTGTCCGCTG
>DATHEN010000551.1:0-7714 GCA_035318565.1 Polyangiaceae bacterium | reverse complement strand
GTTCGCAACCGCGTTGAAATAAAGCTGCGTGGTTTCGGCCGCGGTCTTGCCATGCCACTCGCTTTGAACCGGTCCAGTGGTCTTGTCCCAGACCGCGGCGTAGCGCGTAGCGCCCGAGATCTTGTAGGAGTCGACGTGAATGATCCGCCAGCCCTGGGCGGGAGTGTGGGCTGCGAGCTCCGCCTCGTACTCGGCGACCGTCATGTTCGCTCGGTCATACGTGAGAGCGGGATTTTTCGAGAACACGACGTTGACGAAGCTCGCCGCTCCGACCTCGTAGCCGTCGATCTGACTCACGCGGTAGCCGCCGTAGTTCTTGATGTACGTGGAGACGGCCGGATAGTCCGCGGCCGGCACGGCATACTGCACGACCTGCGGCTGGACTTTCACCCAGCACGCGGCCGACGGTTGATAGCGCTTGTGCGCGGGCACGCCCGCGCCCGTGCCGCGGTCCTTCAGCGCGAAGAGCATGTAGTCGCCGGGTGGTGCGGCAGCCGCACCGTAAGGTGCTTTGACGGTTACGCTCGTTGCATTGTGGCTCACGATATCCAACCACAGATGGCGTTGATCGACGTCGAATGCGTGCGTGACGCTGCCGGCGCGCATCAGCGCCATCTTGGGCGTCGTGCCCAGAGAGGCTCCGATGCCCACGCTGAAGGTGCTGCCGTCGCTCGGGAGCAGCGCGGGGCAGCTGGTGATCGTCGGCCGACCCGATTCGGTGTGATACCAGGGCTGGAAGATCTCGCTGGCTTCGATGGTGTTGTCGGGGTTCCAGTTGCCGGAGCCGTCGCAGATCGAGTTGACTCCGCAGTCGGAGCCAGCCTGGTCCTGGCTGGCAGCCGCCGTGAAGACCCGCCCGTCCGGCAGCAGGATGGCAATCGAATGATAGTTTCTCGGGTGCACGGCTGAATTGGTGATGAGCCAGCTGTTCGTCGCAGGGTCGTAGACCTCCGCATTCTTTACGGCGGTGCTGTCCCAACCGCCGCTCACTCCGCCCGTGATGAGCACTTGCCCTGTCGGCAGCAGAGTCGAGTTCGCGTGCACACGAACGTGCGAGATGTCTCGGGTTCCGGCCTGGGCCCAGCCTGGCTGGCTCGCACCCAGATCGATCGAATAAGGAATCGCTCCGCCGAAGATTCCGACCTTGGGATTCGGGTACTCACCCGACTGCGGAACGAGCGGCAAGACGGCTGCGGTTGCTTTCCACCCGTTGTAGATGTTCAAGCCATCGGCATTCGGCACCACTCCGCCAGCGCCCGCAATTGCGGTTGGCACAGTGTTCGCGACCGGATCGTACAAATAGCTGCGATTGTTCAACGCGCTCGGCGAAGAGATGAAAAAATTGCCATTCGGAAGAAGATGCACGCGCGGGTAGGTGTCGTGCGTCCAGTGCTCTTTGCCCGTGGTAGTCCAGGTCGTCGCGCCCTCTTTGAGCTTGCGAATATGGTTCGTGCCGTCCGCATCGTTGCCAGGGAAGACGTACGTGTACAGGGGTCCCGCGACGAGCGTCGGGTACCAGTTCGGTTCGGCGGCCCCGAGTGGAGCGAAGGTTCCACTCGCGCCAGCAGCGGGATCATACTTGGCTGCGTTGTCAATGCCGTGACCGTTCAGTTGCCCGTAGCCGAGCAGGCCACCCTGGAAGATCACTCCTCCGGAACCATCGTGCGCATGGCCGGTGCAGAATGCGTCCTTGTCCGCACCAAACGGCGCAGGCGAGGCCAACTTGGCTCCCCATGAGTTCGCGGGGGGCGGGTCGTAGAGGTAGGCTTCTTCCTTGATCAGGGGGCTCCCGCTCACCGATTGAAAGCAGCAGTTGAAGCTGCTGCCACCGACCATGAGCAGCTTGTTGTTTCTCAGCAGCGTTGCGTGCGTGGCCAGGAAGTGACCGGGTGCGGACGCGGCAGCTACCCACGTGCCGAAAGTATTGTCGGTGACGGACGCGCTTTGCTTGTCGATGCCGTCATCTTCCGCCGGACCTGCGGCGTCCGTTCCGCAAGAAGCGGCCGACAACAGGCTGCCGGCAGCGAGCATGAAAGTGGAAAAACCAAACAGCCTACGGACTGAAAGTGCAAACCTCATGATGACAACACCCTTTATGCAATGACCCTGATACCGAACTGACTGAGCGCGACTCTCGGGAAGCGAAGCTCAGTGCAAGGGGACGCGAGGCGAGCTGCGCGCGCGACCACCCGTTCAACCGACGCACCACGCCCGACACGTCGTGCTGTCGGCGCGCTTGCTTCTGGGCGGGCGGCCCCTACTGATGGAGCCCGAAAGAGTCGACGTACTGGTTCGAGCTCGACCCGAATGTTGCCGCGCTGATCAGCGAGGCAGATGCAAAAGTGGCGCGCAGAACGCGCTTAGACAATCGTGACAAATGAACCTCCTCAAAACACACCTAAAGCGCTGCAAACAAAGCAGCGTCCTTCACAGCTATCAGCGCCCAGCCCGCGTGTAAAGCGCGACACGAGAGATCGGCACGTCCTCCTCATCCCACCAGGTCGAGCTTCGGCATCGAATGCCTCGGCTTCCTCGAAACTGCTAGCGACGCGAACGGTGCGCTCCATCAGCACCAATTGTTCAGCGGCCAGCATGGCGAAGCAAGCACAGCGCCCCAGGCCGTAGCAACACCCGTTCTGGGTGCGCGAGCGCGTGAATCGAGGGAGTTTTCGATGAAAACCGCCTGGCCCATGAGAGCTCGGTTAAACTCGACCTCATGAGCCAAGGCTCGGGAGTGGATGCGTTCGTCGAGCGCTATCGAGCGCAGCCGAACGGCTACTATCGAGAGTTCCCGCCATCTCCTGACCTGAGAGACTTCATCGCTTGCGGCTGGATCCGAGCTGTGCGGACGCCGGGAGGCGAACCGCGCGCTCCGATCATCCCCGATGGCTGCACTGACATCATGACGTTCGACGATGGACCGCCGTTCGTAGTCGGTCCGGACGCGGTGACGCGCTGGGTGTCGCTCCACGACGGCCTCGTCTTTCGGCGCTGCGCCTTCGTCCGGGTGCTGCGCAGGCGGTCTTGGGCTGCTCGGCCCTGGAGCTCGTTGGTACCAGCGCTGTTCTCGCCGATCTGCATCGAGATTCACTGGCGCTGCATCACAGTCTCGAACGCTTGCACGCACCGGGAGCGCGTCTGGCGCGACTCGAACATTGGGTACGAACACGGCTCGAGCAAAGCACCTCCCGCGAGCTTGGGGTGGTGAGCGGCTGCCGCCTCATTGCACACAGTCCGCAGATTGGTATGGACGCCGTAGCCGATACTCTCGGCTGGAACGCGCGCATGCTGCATCGGAAGGTCGTCGCAGCATGCGGCTACAGTCCCAAGTATCTTCAGCGCATCCTGCGCATCCAAGGCGTCATACGGGCGGCTCAGTCGTGCCCGGGCACCCCTCGTCTTAGCGACATCGCTGCCGCGTTCGGCTTCACCGACCAAGCGCACATGACGAGAGACTTCCGCAACGTCACTGGCTTTACGCCCAGAGCGTACCTCGACCAGGCGGACTCCGGGGTGGGACGCTGGCTCGACGACGCTTGGGTCGAAGCGCATTGAGCGGCGTTCGACTGGCCGAGAACGTGTTTCGGCGCGGTGTGCTGACCAAGATACGACTCGCTTGACGGCTTGCAGTCGAGCACGTTACGAGCGGTGTCCTTGCGCGCACAGCGGGTGCGCAAAACCGGAGTAGGGGTCTATGCGCACGTTCGTGAACGGGTTGAGTTTGGGTTTCGCGTTTATGGCTTTGAACGCCTGCGGCGACATGTCAGAGCGTGGGGAGCACACACCGAACGAAGAGCTTGGCTCTGACCAGCCCGCTGCCGCCGGTGGCAGTGAAATTGGACAGTCCCAACAAGCGCTCGATCCGAACGATTGGACGATCGGCGGCAATACTCTGGCTGCCGTCGGAAGGATCGGCAGCAACAATAACTTCGCCATCGAGCTCGAAGTGAACAACGTTCGAGCGCTGCGCATCGAGCCGGGAACCACTCCGAACCTGATCGGGGGTAACTTGCAAAACGCCGTCTCCGCCGCTGTGGTGGGTGCCGTGGTGAGCGGTGGTGGAAGTGCAAGTGGCCTCAATTTGAACGCCGTCTACGATAACTACGGTTTCGTCGGCGGCGGTGAGGGTAACCGGGCCGGTGAAACGACGGTCGGTCCGGCAACCGGAACGCACGCGGTGGCCGTGGGTGGACAGTTCAACAAGGCGGCCGCCAGTTACACGGCGATTGTCGGAGGGCAGAACAACAATGTCTTCGGGAACGCCGTGTGTTCGTTCATTGGTGGGGGCATCAACAATGAAATCGTGGCTAGCACAGCCACGATTGGCGGTGGCGACTCCAATGAGATTGGGGTCGGCAATAACGGAGGGTTCGGAACGATTGGCGGAGGATTGGGGAACACCGTGCTCGGTGACAAGGGCACGATCGCGGGCGGCGAGTCCAATCTGGTGCGGACTGGAGTGTCTTACGGGAGCATCGGCGGTGGCCGACTGAACGACGTGCAAGCGACGACCGGCACGATCGGCGGCGGCGAGTCCAACAGCGTGCAAGGGCTATGGGGCACGGTCAGCGGCGGTCTATCGGGCAGCGCGAGCGGCTGGTTCGCGACGGTCCCCGGCGGCGCCTTGAACTGGGCCGGTGGCTCCTTCAGTTTTGCCGCCGGACGCCGCGCCAAAGCCAGTCAACACGGCTGCTTCACGTGGGGCGACTCAACGGACGCCGACGTAACCTGCAGCGGCGTGGACCACTTTGCTGCTCGCGCGAGCGGTGGCGTGACGTTCTGGACGAGCCCGACGCTCATTAGCGGTGTCACCGTGTCCGGCGGAGGCAATGCCTGGTCGAGCGTCAGCGATCGCAACGCCAAGCGCGGTTTCAAGCCGGTGGATACGCGCGCCGTGCTCGATCGCCTGGCCAACATTCCGATAACGGAGTGGGGCTACAAGAGCGAAGCCAACGGCATTCGGCACATGGGGCCGATGGCGCAGGACTTCTACGCAGCCTTTCGCCTGGGCGACAGCGACCGTCTGATCGCCACCATCGACGCGGATGGTATTGCGCTTGCCGCCATCCAGGGTTTGCACCGGGAGCTCAAAGATCTGAAACGGGCCAAGAGCACGCTCGAGACCGAAAATGCCAAGCTCACGCAGCGCATGCTGCGGCTGGAGGAGCGCATGACGCAGCTTGGGAAGTCGGGTGCAGCGCCGCAAGCGCTCGGAGTCCTGAATCCATGGCTCGGCATGTTGGGGATGGGATGCGTCGCGGCGCTGGTGCTCACGCGCCGCCGCCGCGACGACCGTCCCGTCGTCTGAAGCGCCTACAATCGTTTCCACGGTTGACCGCGCTCGCACCGAGAAGCTCCAAGGCCGAGCATCCCAAGACCGCCTGTGCCGCACCCGGACCCGACTCCGAGGTGCGGACGCTGGCTCGACGACGCTTGGGCCGAAGCGCATTGAGCGGCGTTCGATCTGTCCGATTCGTACAAGACGGGTGAGCGTGCCTCTCGTATATGCGAGGCATGCAAATCGAAGGTCTCAAAGTTCTGTTCGTTGCCGGCTTCGGCCCGCTCGTCCGCGATCCCGCCGAGAGCCGTAAATTCTACTTTGACAGCCTGGGTTTACCCCTCGAGGCCATGCCTCACGACGACACGTATCTGCATAGCGAGAAGATCGACGGTGTGCGCCACTTTGCGATGTGGCCGCTGAAGGAGGCAGCGCAATCGTGTTTTGGTAAGCGCGAATGGCCGGAAGCGGTTCCCACTCCGCACTCCTGGATCGAATTCGACGTGGAAGATGTCGCTTCCGCCAGCGCGGTGCTGAAGCAGCGCGGGTACACCTTGCTCGTAGACAATCGCGAGGAGCCGTGGGGGCAGACCGTGACGCGTCTGCTCAGCCCGGAGGGTATCCTGGTGGGCATCACGTTCACGCCGTGGCTGCGTAAGTAGCGTTCGAGCTGGAGAATCCCCGTGGAGAAACGACTCGGCACGATCACACTCGGCGTAAACGATCTCGCCCGCGCTCGGCGCTTCTACGAAGAGGGCCTGGGTTGGTCACGCGATGGAGGGGAGGACGATATCGCTTTTTATCAACTGGGCGGCATCGTCCTGGGTCTCTACGAACGCCCGAAGCTGGCGCGTGATGCCGGCGTTGCCGACGACGGCGCCGGCTTCCGCGCCGTGACGATTGCGTATTGCGCGCGCTCGCGTGAAGAAGTCGACCGGGTTCTAGAAGCGGCGCAACGAGCCGGCGGCGCTCTCCGCGTACAGGCACGCGACACGTTTTGGGGCGGATATGCGGGTTACTTCGCCGATCCCGACGAACATCTCTGGGAGGTGGCCTACAATCCTCATCTCACGATCACCGATCGCGGCGAGCATTTGATGAAGTCGTTGGAACGTCGCTAACGGCGCGCTCACGCGACCCACGGGGGCGAGCTCTCGACTGGGTGCGAGCACATGAAGAGCTCTCTGGCCGTGGCTGCGTAAGTAGCGCTCGAGCGGCGTCGATTCAATTTTTCGCTTCATCCCGCTCTCCGAATTCAACGTCTCCTTTGCGCGGGCTCACTGCACCGCCACGTCCAGCGCCGTGTACGGAAGCTCGTCATCACCGATCATGATTACGTCGGGATAGCCGAGCTGCCCGAACGCACCGAACGAGTTCGCTCCCCAGCAGCGCAAAGCCCCGCTCGCAAGGATTGCGCAAGTATGAAAGTGGCCGGTAATGAGGTTCACTACGCTGCCGCCGACGTTCACGTCGCCGACCGCAGGCGCTGTCATGACTCGGCGGTTGCCATACCCGAGCTGTCCCCATTCGCCGTCTCCCCAGCAGCGCACGCTACCACTCGCGAGCAGAACGCAGGTGTGACCGCCGCCCGCCGCAACCTTTTGCACCACGCCGTCGATCGGGACATCGCCGGCGGATGCAGGTGTTTCGTCGTCGCCGATGGGGTCCGGTCCGGGATGGCCGAGCTGACTGTAGTAGTTGTTTCCCCAGCACCGCAGTCTACCGTTCGACAACACGGCACAGGTGTGCTCGTTGCCGGCTGCAATTTGCACCACCGATCCGCCGACGTTCACGTCGCCGCCTGCGCCCGCCGCGTCGTCATCCCCAATCGTCGCGCGATTGCCATAGCCCAGCTCTCCTGAGCTGTTCAGCCCCCAGCAGCGGACGTTCCCTCGAGAAAGCAAGGCACAGGTGTGCTTCAGGCCCATCGCAACTTGCACCACCGAACCGCCGATATTCAGATCCCCGGCGGTTGCCGGAGCCTCGTCATCCCCGATAGTCCGGAGGTTGCCATAGCCGAGCGCTCCCTCCCGGCCATCGCCCCAGCAGCGCACGTTTCCAGTCGAAAGCAGGGCGCAGCTGCGCTGATAGCCAACCGCCACTCGCACGACTCTTCCGCCCACGTTGACGTCGCCGGCTGCCGCGGGCGTCTCGTCGTCTCCGATCGTGATCGTGTTGCCGTAGCCCAGCGCTCCCTGCGCGCCGGGTCCCCAGCAGCGAACGGCTCCGGTCGCCAGCACGGCACAGGTATGGGAGCTCGCGGCCACCTGAACGGCGCTTGCTCCAATGTTCACGTTGCCCTGGGTCGCAGGGAATTCGTCGTCACCGATGATGTCCGGTTTCCCGTACCCGAGTGCACCGAACGTGCCGACTCCCCAACAGCGCACGTTGCCGCTCTCGAGAAGCGCACAGGTTACTGCGCCTGAACCCGCGGAC
>DATHEN010000550.1:0-5339 GCA_035318565.1 Polyangiaceae bacterium | reverse complement strand
GAACAGCCGGGGAACCACACCGCGGTACGCGCGACGGCCAATCAGCTGCTCCTTCAGTGCTTCGTCCACGCACTGCGCCTGCGCGGTACGCGAACCGAGCACGATCACCGCCACGCACACGCCGAAGAGCACGGCTTGGAGCAGGCGCGGGAGGTTTGGCCATCCTCCGCGACGCCGGTTTCCGACTCTCATCGACACACCGCCACACGCCTTGAGGCCAATCGCGTTCCCTTTTGTTTCATCCACACGCCTCGCCGCGCGCTAAATCGGATACCTTAGCGCGGGCGATCGCCGCAACCAAAAGCTGCTCGCGGCCGCTGGCGCGGCCTCTCGCCGGCTCGTGCAGACACGAAAGAAGTAGCAGAATAGAATACACGTGGCTCCACAGGCTCCGCTCCCGCCCCCTCTCGTAGAACGATGACGCGAAGCACCGCCCGAGGGGCCAATTGCTCGGAAAAGCGCCGGGCGCGCACGCGCGTGCTGCTCGCCTGCGCCGCCTCGTTCGTCGGCAGCGGAGTCGCGGCACAGCCGGGCGGCACACCGCGCGCCGCAGGCGCCGCCGCACTCCCGAGCTCGAGCCTCACGTCAGACGCCAGCGAATGCAATCGGCTGCGAGCGGGCGCTCTGGCACAGGTCACCTGCGCGCTCGCCCGCGGTCTATCGGACGCTCCGCAGGGCGCGCTGGTCGTCTCGGCGCCGATCGCCAGCGACGGCCGCATCGAGAAACCCGGCGCGCTCGCGGCCCGCATCGCGCAGCTCCTGGCCGGCGCGCTCGGCCGCGGTGCGGGGCACGCCAGCGAGCCGAGCACTCTCGCCAGCGCTCGCACGCTGGCGGCCGGAGCCGCCGCATTGGTTTTCGTGCGCGCCGAGATCGTGCGCGGTGAATTCCGAGTGACGGCAGACGCTTACGACGTCAGAGAGCGCTTTTGGCAACGCGTGCGACATCCATCGCCGGCGCCGCGAGCGCACGCCTTTGCGAGCAGTCGCATCGACGCCGAGCTCAGAGCGTTCTTTCCGCCTGTTCCACTGGTGGCACGGCAAATCGACAAAGCGCGCGCTGCAGAAGATTTCTTCGCGCTCGCCTGCGAGGACGCCGACCAAGACGGCGCGCTCGAGCTGATCTGGGCCGGCCGGCGGCACGTCGGGTTCGGGCGCATCCGCCAAGGTCAGCTGAGTCCCCTGCTCGAGCGCCCTTGGGCCGAGCTCGCTCCGGTTGCTCCTCACCCGTTGCGCGAGCCGCTCGCCGGGATTGCCGTTCAGCCGGGGCGTTTCATCGACATCGGTTTGAGCGATCGCGCAAATGCGATTCGCTTCGATCCGCTGCTCACTCCCGTCGCAAAGCTGGGACGACACATCCCCTGGCCGGCGGGAGGCTGCGCCGCTCTGCGAGACATCGGACTCGGCGGCACTATCGAAGCGTGCGTGAAGAACGAGGAGCTTCCCGCGCGAGTCAGCTTTTCCGAACCGCTGGATGCGCTGGCTGCGGCGCGCATCGTGGAACGCGACGGGCGCGTGCGCGACTACTACGCCGGCCGTAGCAGCAGCACCTCCGAGTTGATCGTGCGTGATGAAACCCAGCGTAGCGTGCGAATACCGGCGAGTGGCGCGCAAGTGGCGCTCGCCGATCTCGATCTCGATGGTCAGCCGGAAATCGTGACCGGCGCCGACACGCTCGATCCGCAAGCGGACTACGTACTTGCGCGCACCTGGCAGAGCAACGGCCAGCTCGTCGAGCGCTGGCGCGTACCGCTCGAAAGCGGCGTCAACGCGCTCGCCGTGTGTCCCGTGGAAGGTGACCGAGCGCGCACCGTGGTGGTCGCCACGCGGGCCGCGCTCTGGATGATCCGATGAGCGCGGGCCGCCTGGGCCGCAGAGCCTGGCTGCTCGGCAGCGCCGCGAGCTCGACGGCCCTGGCGCTGGGACGCACGGCGTACCGCGGAAGCTTGCGCCTGAAGCTACCGTGGCCCGTCGCCAGCGGCCTCGATCCGCACGCGTTCGACGATGCGGGCGCGGCGATCCTGGGACAGGCCGTGTTCGATTGTCTGTACGCGCGCGACAGCGCGGGGCGGCCGTATGCGGCGCTGGCCAGCGCGCTGCCGGAGCGCGCTGGCCGTGCTACGCGCATCAGGCTGCGTCCAGGCCTGCGCACCGCGGCCGGCAGGCCGCTCGACAACCAAGACGTGGTCTGGTCTCTGCTGAGAACTCGCAAGCTGGCGGGCGCGGCGGTTCTCGGAAACTTCGCGGAAGCGCGCGCCGACCGCAGCGACGCGCTGGTCGTGCAGTTCGGGAACGCGGATCCCGCGGCGCTCGCGTTCGCGTTGAGCAGCCCCGTGGCTGCGATCGTGCCGCGCCAGTTCAGCCGCAACCGCCCCGATGGCACCGGCGCCTTCGTGGCTCTGCCGCAGGCCGACCGCTTGCTGCTGAAGCGCAACCTGCTCGCCGCGCGCGGAGCCGCATTTCTGGATGCGATCGAAGTGCGCCAAGCCCACGACCTGGCCGACGCTCTGCGCGCGTTCGAGGCCAGTGACGCGGACGTGGGCTGGCTCGGCGCGGGCTTTCACCGCGCACGACCGGGCGCCCAACGCTTCGACGCCGGATTGTTCGGCTGGGTGATACTTCATACCGGCACGGCTGCCGGCGCGTGGGGAGCGCCGGGCGTCGCGCAACGCTTGCTCGACGCGATCCCCGCCCAGCGCCTCGCGCACCTCGGCCTGTACGGCCTGAGCGAGAGCGGCGGCGCGAGTACGTGGGGCGGCGCGCCTGCGGAGCTTTACGTCGCGAACGACTCGCCACATTTGCAGGCCGTCGCTCAGGCGCTGGCGGGTTTGCTCAGCGGGCCAGGCCACGAGGTTCGCGTCGCGCTGCGGAGTCCCACTGAAGTGGCGCAGCTGCGCGCGCGCCGTGACTTTGCTCTGCTGCTCGACTTCGTGCGCAGCGTCGGGCCGAGCGAAGCGGAGCGAGTGACGAGCCTGCTGCGCGTCGCCGACCCCGAGCTGGCGCGGCGCCCGCCGCGTGTGGCGGTAGCTCGCGTGAGGCAACTGGCGCAAACGCTGGCGTTCGGCGTGGTGGGTGAGCTTCGGATCGCCGGCGCTCACGCGCCCGGCATTCGCGGCATCGCCGAATGGAACCTCGCCAGCGCCAGCCGCTAGTGTGGTGAATCAGAGCTTCGCATTAGAATTTCGGCTCGTCTATTCACCACACTTTTCTTGTTCCTGACGTGTCCTATCTCCGCTCGTAGCGCCCGGCTTCTGCGCCGATCTGCGGAGACAGGACACTAGCGCGCCTGCTCAGCGCGGCGGCATGCGCAGCGCGCCGTCGAGACGAATGCACTCGCCGTTCAGCATCGGGTTTTCCACGATGTGCACGGCAAGCTCGGCGAACTCGGCGGGACGTCCCAGCCGTGCCGGAAACGGCACCTGGGCCGCCAGCGCCTGGCGCAGCTCTTCCGGCAAGAGCGCCAACATCGGCGTGTCGAACGTGCCCGGCGCGATCGTCATGACGCGGATCCCGGTCTTGGCGAGCTCGCGCGCGATCGGCAGCGTCATGCCCACGACACCGGCCTTGGAAGCGGTGTACGCGGCCTGGCCAATCTGTCCATCGAACGCGGCGATGGATGCGGTCATGATGATCACGCCGCGCTCACCGTCCGTGCTGGGCTCGTTCGTTGACATCGCCTCGGCGCAGAGCCGCAGCAAATTGAACATGCCCGCGAGATTTACGTTCAGCGTGAGCTGAAACAGATCGAGCGGAAACGGTCCACTGCGCCCCAGCACCTTGCTGGAGGTCCCGATACCCGCACAGCCCACGGCGATATGGAGTCCGCCGAAACGCTGTCTTGCCGTATCGATCGCGGCGCGCACGCTCGACTCGTGAGTCACGTCCGTTTCTGCAAACGCGACCTCGGAGCCCAGCTCGCGGGCCAGGCTCTCGCCGGCGTCCACCGCTCGATCGGCAATCACGACGCAGGCGCCGCGCTTCACGAGCGCGCGCACCGTTGCTGCGCCGAGGCCCGATGCTCCGCCACTGACGATCGCTACCTTGCCTTTCGCGTCCACGTCGCCTCCTTCTTCGACGCGCACCATACACCAAAGACGCGTAAGCAGGCGCGCCCCGCGCCGTCGGCCACACGAGTCATAGACTGAGAGTTTCGGGGTTGGGGCCCGAAACCTGAGGATGAGGCTCCAGTGAATTCATTTCATTGGAGCGAGAGCTGTGCTCCCGATGGGACGAGTTTAGCGGGGGCGCTGCGAAAGCAGCGTCACGCTAATTCGATTGCGAGCGCGGTTCGCCGGGTGTGGCGGCACTGGCGTTCGGTTCGTGCGCCTCGACCTCTTCGACCCCGCTGGGCGCTTGTCCGAGCTTGTTCCGCAACGTGTTTAGCCTGTTGCGAACCGAATCGCGCAGCGCGGCGCGGGTGTCTGCGCCGGAGCGCGGCGCCATCAACATTCCTATCCCCGCCCCGACGGCGATTCCGACACCGAGGGCACCGAGGCCCGGCACGAGCAATGCGCCGCCGCGGCTGGTGCGCCGCAAGCTCTCCAGGAGCTTCATCGCGTCCTCGAGTTTCACCTCGGACGCCTTGCTCAGCAGAATCTTCGCGAGTTCCGTCCCGATGACCGATGTGAGCATGTTGGTTTTCCTCCGTCGGCGCTCCGGCTAGGGCATTTTCTGAAGCTGCCCCAGCTCACCGCCGTTTCTCACGTAGTCGACTATGACCTGGCTCAACTTGGTGTCGGCCTTGACACATTTCAAGCTCACCGTACCCGACGAGGCGCCTTTGCACTCATTGCGCCGGTCCTGGTAGGCCTGCTTCACCGTTTCATCGAGTGAAAGTGCGTCGCGCGTGGCCGGGTCCAAAAATCGCCACTCGACCTTGGCGGCGAGCGGCTGCGGGGGCCGTTTCAACGTCAGCTCTTCTTTGGCAAGCGTGACGCAGCCGCCATCCCAGCGCAAAGCCTCGTAGCCCCCACCCGCACCGCTCACCTGGATTCCAGAAGCATTGGGCGTCCGCTCGAGCAGCACGATCACTTCCTCGTCGAATTCCAGCTGCACTGGCTCGGAGGCACCCCCGGCCGCATTCCAGGCTCCGGTCTTGCGTGTCAGGTAGCCGCGAGTCCAAGGCGAACCCTTGCCGAACAGCCGCAGCGCGGCGCTCGGGAAGGAACCGGCGCACAGGCGCTCCACCCATTTACGGGCTGGTGTGCACGGGCCTTCGGAACGACTGCAGCTCGTCGGCAACGCCGAGTCGGGCTCACTGGACTCGCTCGCGACCTCGTCGGCGGGACTCGTAGACGCGACCGCAAGCGCCGGTTCGGGCCGCTCGGGGCCGGCGTTTTCCG
>DATHEN010000549.1:0-12954 GCA_035318565.1 Polyangiaceae bacterium | reverse complement strand
GCGACGCCGCGGGGCTGGGGAGCGACGCGCTCGGCGAGGGCAAATCCGCGGGAACGACAGGCAAACCGGCCGCGGGCGATGGCAGGCCCGGAACGTCGGCAGCAGCCGGCAAGTCCGCCTCGAGGTCCAGCGCGAACTCCTGCGACAACGAAGACGGAGATGCCCGGCCGGGAGAGGTCGCGGGCAAGTCGATTTCGCCGAAGCCGGCCGGGGCACGCGCGAAGCCGACACTGGGTAGGTCGGGAATTACGGGTTCCGGTTCCGTCTCGCGCGTGCTCGCCGCAGCAGACCGGCCACCTGCAATAGGCTGGGGTGGAGCGCGCCCCAGCGAAGGCAAGTCGGCGTCGGGTGGCGGCACGGGGGCCTTGAACTTCATGCTCAACGCGGCCGGCAGATCCACTTCGCCGAACTCCGGCATCGCAGGCGCAGGCGCCACCGGCGCCGCGGGCACCGCGGGCGCCGCGGCAGGTGCTGGGCGCCTCGGCGGAGCGGGGGGCTTTGGCTGCTGCGGACGAGGTCGGGGCGGAGCAGCGGCCGGCAGATCCGCGCGCTCAGGTCGTTCGTTTACCCGTGCCGGAAGATCGATCTCCTGTGGGGGAGCCGGCGCGGCCTGAGGCGGCGCATGCGGACCACCACCCACGGTGGGCAAGTCGACCTCCTCGTAGGCGCCGGACAAGGTTCGCTGCGCTGCCGTGGGCTCTCCGGCGCGAGGCCGCGCAGCAGCCGGTCCGCCAGCGCCAGGCGGCGGCACACCCAGCATCGTAGATTTCAGAGGTGAATCGCGCCCTGGCCGCCTCGGCGGCGGCGGAGGCATGGCCGGCTCCGCAGATTGCACACCTGCGCCCACCTCGCGGTTTTCCGCGGGTGCATCCACCTTGAAAGACGTTCCGCACTTGGGACAGCGCATCTTCAAGCCGGTCGCCGGCACACGCCGCTCGTCGACTTGATAGGGAGCGTTGCAACCCGGGCACTCGACTTTGAACATCGACCCCTGAACTCGTGTCTTAGCAGGTGAACTCCACGCGTGTCCCGATTTGTGGAGTTCTGTCCGAATGCTCGCGGCCTCGGCGCCAATCGTGCTACGCGCTCCACCTGTATGCAGAGGTGGACCACGGTGGCATTGGGCCTCACGTTCGTTGCCGTAATCGGCATCGTCATCTTTTCAGGCCGCGCCCCCACAGAAAAGCCAAAAGCGAGCGCCGTCTCCGCAGCCAAGCCCAAGGTGGCTCCGCCCCCCGCGAGCGCTACGGCCGCCGCGGCGGCCGACGCGGGCCAGAGTGGGGAACAAAGCGCATTCGACACGCTGCCGAGCGGCGCGCCCGTGCCCGAGCTGCCCGCGACCGCGCCGAAGACCGTCAGCTTCGGCGTGGTCCTCTTTTCCTACCAAGGCGCGCAGATGGCCGCCAAGGACGCACCCTCGAAGACCGACGCGCTCGCACGAGCCAAAGCCCTGATTCCGGAGGCTCAGAAGGACTTCGTGGAAGCCGCAAAAAAGGGTGATCGCGGCTCCGCTGCGGATGCCGGGCGGATTCCGCGCGGCGTTCTGGAGCCCGCTGTCGAGTATCTACTTTTCTCGCTCGAAAAGGGTGCAGTGCACAGCGAGCCGATCGATACTCCGCGCGGTTTTTGGGTGATCAAGCGAACCAACTAATACACGCGACGCGTGTTTTTCCCGTAGTGCTAGGCATGAGCACGAAGGAAGCATAGAGTCGCGGAGATCCCGTCGTGCAGCGATGTCGAGCGCTTCTCGCCCGCCCAGTTTGAACTCGCAAGCGAGCCCGATCGATCCGGGCCTTTTGACACAAACAATCGCGAGACTTCGCGGCGAGTACGAGCAGCAGCAAGCGTCCTCCGGACGAGCGCTTCTGCTTCACGAGATTGGCGTCCTAGAGGAGGCGCTCGGCGACGAAGCCTCCGCCGCGCGCGATCAACTCGGCGCCGTGAACACCGAGCCCGAATTCCGCGAGCCGCTCGAGCGACTGATCGCAATCATCGAGCGGCGGCAATCGTTCAAGAATCTCGGCAAGCTGCTGGAACGTCTCGTGCGTGTGTCCGACACACCGGAGGAACGCGCGCGTGCCCTCGCCCTGCGCGCGGCTTATCTCGCCGATCACGAGAGCGACGTCCCGCAGGCCCGCGAAGCCCTGGAGCGCGCGCTGGCCGAGCGACCGGATGACTGCGCGCTGTGGCTGATGCTCGAAGTGCTGGCCGGGCGAGCGGGGGACGATGCCCTGAGAGCACGAGCCCTGGCCGCGCGGGCTCGGCTGACCCAGCACCCAACCTGGCGGGCTCTACTCTGGATCGATCACGCGGAGAGTCAGGCCGAAGCCGGCAACGCGGATGGCGCGATCGAGGCCCTGGATCACGCCGTCGAACAGACCAGCAGCGCGTCGTTCATCGCCCTGCTCGCGCTCGAGGAGCTCGGACAAAGACAGCAGCGAGACGACTGGGTTGCGCGCGCCCTGGAAGCTCAAGCCAAGCTGATCTTGCAAGCTATCGAAGACGCGCAGAGCGGCAACGCCCATGGCGTTCCGCACTATCGGCGCACGGCGGCCTATGCCGCCGACACCTTCATGAGAGCCGCCGATGCTCAGCGGCGGCGAGGCGACTGGGCTGCTGCCACCGGCTTGCTCGACCAAGCACTGGCTCGCTTGCCGGACGAGCCCGCGCTCTTGCATGCGCGCCTGAGCGCTGCAGAGAGCAGCGGGGATACCGCTACCGCAGCGCGCCTGGCGGAAGCGGAAATTGCCCGCGGTGCAACGGGACCGCTCGCGGCCGCGCTGCACCTGCGCGTGGCCGAGGCTGCTGCGGAAAAGGCGGATGGCAGCGCCGCGCTGGCCGCCGTGCAGCGCGCCCTGCACGCCGACAGCGCTTGCATCCCGGCGCGCGCTCTCGAGCTCGATCTGCTCAGCTCCGGCCACGATCCGCAGGGGCTCGCCGGCGCGCTGGAGCAAGCCGCCGAGGGGCTCGAGACGGACGAAGCGAAAGCACGTTTTTACCTGCTGAGCGCCGACGTTTGGGCCAGGCTGTGCGGCGACACGCAAGGTGCCAAGGCCGCGCTTTCGCAAGCGGGCATGTTCGGCGCGGCGCCTGGCACGGTGGCGCGCGTGGCGCGCATGCTCGCCGGCTTGATGCGCGACGGCAGCTGGTACGAAGAAGCCACTCGGCGTTTGCTCGCGGCAGGAGCCGCGGAGGCCGAAGAATCGGGCTTGTGGTTCGAGCTGGTGCGCGCGCGGCTTTTGCGCGGAGAGGCCGGCTCGGCGGAGCAGGCTTTGCAGGCGCTGTGCGATGCACGCGCCGGATCCTGGCTGGGTCACGCGCTGCGCGCCTATGCGCGCCCGTTCGCCAAGCCGCCCGTTCACGGCTCGTCCCCGCCGCGCGCAAGCCTACCGCCGCTGCCCCCCACGTCCGCTTTGAAACTGCTCGCGCAGGCTGAAAACAACGCGGAGTGGTCGCGCGCGCTGCGCACCGTAGTGAGCGTGCGAGCGCTGCTCGATGGCCAGATCGACACGGCCCTCGAAGAACTCTCCGATCTGCACGCCGCGGAGCCGGGTGACACGCTCGTCAGCGCCGCACTCGCGGCGCTGTTGCGATCGCGCAACGAGGGCGAAAAGGCCGCCAGTGTCCTTTTCGCGTGCGCCGGAGCCGCGGAGAACGACGACGCGCTCGCCGCGGCGCTGGAGATAGAAGCCGGCATTCTCTACTGGCAGGCGGGCGCCAAGAGCGCGAGCGTCGAGACGTTCAAATCCGCCGCGCTACGTTCGTCCAAGGCGGCGGACGACATCCTCGGTTGGGCGCTGCGTGCTCACGAACCGAACGGCCTAGAGGCACGCCGACAAGCTCTCGACAGCGCAGCCGAGGGTCACGACGCTCCCAATCTCGCACTCGAGCGCTTTGCTCTCGAGGTGGGCCGAGAGGGCGACGGCGCACGCGCCGCCGAAGCGCTCCGGACCGCGTGCGAGGCTCGCGGAGAGATCGGAACCGCAGGTCATCTTGCGCGCGCGCTGTGGTCGCATCCGCAGAGCGACGACCTGCAGGCACGCCTCGCGGCGCTCGATGAGCTCTCGCAGCACAGCCCCGAAGCCTCCGCCATGGCGCGCGCGGCCGCGTATCAGTTGCGACTCGCGCAGGCCTCCGGCGGAGATCCGGATGCGCACGAGCTCGAAGCCAGCGCCCTCGCATGGGCGGAAGCCGACGGCTCCGCGGCCGCAGCGCTCGAGTGGTTGGCTCACGCCTCCCATGCTGGCAACGTGGTGGCAGAAGTGCGCGCACGGCGTGCTCTGGCCGAGCGCCTCGACGGCGAGGCGCGAGCGCCGCTCGAGGCCAGCGCTGCTCTCGTAGCGCTGCTCGGCGGTGAACATCCCCCGGGTCTCATCCAGGACGCAAGCTCCCTGTACGCTCGTTTCACGAACTTGGAGCTCGCTCCGCCGGGCAGCGATCCACGCCGGCGCAGCCAGGCTCTGCTGAGCGCGCCGGTCGAGATAGAACACGACAACCCTGCGCTATTGCGCGCGCTCGCCGGCTGGAACCAGCTCGCGGAGCTCGATGTGGCGGGTGCGCTCGCGTCATTTCGCGCCGTCTGCGAGGAATACCCCGAGGAGACCATCGGCTGGGAAGGTCTGCGCGCAGCCGCGGAGCAAGCCAAGGACTACCGCACGCTGGCCGAAGCCTGTGCGGCCCTGGGTGACGCGGTCAGCGATCCCGCGCGCGGCGCCGAGCTGTGGGAGGAAGCAGCGAACGTGTTGCTCGAGAAACTCGCTGACGAAGAACGCGGCGAATTCGCCCTGACCCGCGCCGTCACCCGCGACATCCAACGTTTCTCGAGCTTCGATCGTCTGTTCCGGCGCGTGCGCAGCCGGCGCGACGGCGCTCGGCTCTTGGAGTTGATTTCCCAGCGACTCGAGGTCGCCGACGACTCGGAAGAGATCGCCAAGATGTTCTGGGAACGCGCGCGCGTCCTGCGCGAATCGGGCGATCGGCAAGGCGCGCTGTCCGCGCTGGAGAACGTCACATTTCTGGAACCGGACCACGTCGGAGCGCTGGCGTTGTCCGGCGAGATCTACATCAAGAACGGCCAGTTCGCGGAGGCAGCGGAGAACCTCGGACGGCTGGCTGCGCTGTCCGACGCTCCTACCAAGCAGCGCTTGATGAGCGGCGTCGCTGCCGTAGATCTCTACGAAAACAAGCTGCATGACATCGACAAGGCATTCGAAGTGTTGCTCGGGCTGTACCGCTCCGGCCTCAGCACGCTGCCCGTGCGTGAACGACTCGCGCGCGTTGCTGCCAAAGCCTCCGCCTGGCACGAAGCCACACAGGCGCTCGAACACCTGATGCAGGAGCGCGAATCACGCGAGGGGCGCATGGAGGCGGCGCGGTTGGCCCTCGCCATCTACCGAGATCGGCTCGACGACGCGAGCGGCGCTGCGCTCGCGTCGGAGAAGCTCCTGGCCGAATCACCGGAAGACGGCGAAGCGCTGGATCTCGTCTTGACCGGCGCCGTCTCGCTACCCGTGGCGACACGCATGTTGACCCGCGGGCGCGATGCGCTGGTCTCGAACCTGTTGAACAACCCGATCGACGCGGAGCGCGTCGATCGTCTGGCACGTATCGCCGCACATCTCGAAGACGCGCCGCTGCGGCAGGCTGCGCTCGGCGTGCTGCTTGCGCTCGGCGAAGGGTCGCACGAGATGGATCACGAATTGTCGATCCTGGATCGCCGCGTCGCGCACATTCCTCAAATCGCCATCGACGAGCGCGCCGTGCCGGAGCTCTGCGACGACGAAGAACGGGGCCCGCTGGGCGAGCTCATGCGCGAGCTCGCAGCGACCTTCGCGCTCGCGCTCGGACCGAGCTTGGCCGCCCTGGGTGTCGGCAAGAAGGACCGCGTGGACCCGCGCGCTGGGCTGCCACTCCGCAACGAAGTCGCAGCCTGGGCGGGCGCGCTCGGCATCGGCGACTTCGAGCTGTACATCGGCGGCCGCGAGGCCCACGGCGTCTATGCGATCGCCACGGAAATGCCGGCAATCGTGCTTGGTCCCGTGATTTCCGCTCCGCTCTCTGCGGCCCACAGACAAGCCGTCGCACGCGAGCTGTTCGCCCTCAAACGCGGCACGACGATCTTGCGTCACCGCGACCTCAACGACATCTCCGCGCTACTCGTCGCGGCTTGTCGCCTGGCGGGGCTGAACCCACCCTCACCGGAGTACGCCATGCTCGGTGAGTTCCAGCGCTTGCTCGGCAAAGAAATGTCGCGGCGCGTGCGGCGTGTTCTCCCCGAGCTTGCCGCGCGGGCGCTCGCCGCTCGGCAGGACCCCGGAACCTGGGCTCGCGCGGCCATCGCCAGCCTGGATCGCATGGCGAGCATCGCGGCGGGCGACGTCTCGTGGGTGCTCTGCGGAGGCAATCCAGAAACGCGCGGTCAGCTCGGGGCTTCACGTGAAGCCGAAACGCGAGCGCGGCGCGTCTTTCGTTTCGTGTTGTCACCGACTTACCTCACCTTGCGTGAAAAGCTCGGCATGGGGGTGCGGTGAGCAATCAGCGAAGCCGAACGGGACCGCCTGAGCCGGCGCAGAGCCAGCACCCGAGCGGACGTCCCAGCCAAGCTGCGCCGGGTGCGCCGCCGGATGGGTTCGATTACGAGTCGGACGCGCTACTCGACTCACTGTTCGATGACGATCCGAAGCGGCCTCCTCCAGCCGTAACGAGCCGCTCCACGCGTCCCCCTCCTGGCGTCGAAGAGGAAGCCGAGAGCCTCTCTGACGAGGAATTCGAGGAGTTGCCCGCGGGCACGCCCTCGGAATCTGCGGTGGAGCTCGAGAGTCAAAGACCTCCGCCGGCCGGTGAGGACGACATCGACGCGCTGCTCGCGCAATCCGCTCCGGACTCCGAGCCACTTCACGGCGATTGGGATCCCCCGACCTCGCCCGCGCTGTCGCCGCTGCCTTCTGCGCGGGTAGCTCCCGCGGAACCTGGCGCGCGGCTCATGCCTTCCCGCTCACCGTCGATCACGCGAACGGCGCCGTTCGCCACCCGGCTCGACCATCGCCCTGTTTCCGCGCCTTCGGAACCGCCGGCCCAGGCCACGGCAGCGTCGCTCGAAGCGCGCACGCTGCCGCCGGAGCCGGTCTTCGACGAAGACACTATTTCGCGTAAGGTCAGCTTATCCGACAGCGATCTCGATGCTCCAACCCGCGTGGAGGCGCGCCCGAACGCGCTTTCGGCAGCGCCGAACCGCGAGAGCGTCGTGGAGCTTCAGGCCGACAGCTTTGCCAGCATTCCCGGTTTCGGTCACGGTGACAGCTTCGCGAGCATTCAAGATTACGAGCTGGAGGAAGCGGACAGCAGAGTCTCCGGCGCAACCTTCCCGGCGACCGAGCTTCGCCAAACGGCGCGCCCCGCCCCCGGCGAATGGTCCAATGAACGGCCGGCCGCCGCTCACCTCGCCGAGCAAGGGACCGATCAGCTCTGGCGCAAGCGCGCCGAGCTCATGACGCAGGAGGCGCAGGCCCGAAAAGATCCACAAGCCAAGGCGCGTGCTTGGCTCGTCGCGAGCGAGCTCTGGGCGATGGCCGGAGACTTCGAGCGCTCGCGCGAAACCGCCCGCTCCGCAGCACAAGCCGCTCGCGGAATGGCGCTCGCGCTGCGCCAAACGCGCGGGCTGGCAGCCGCCGAGGGCGACTGGAAATCGGTGCTGCAGGCGCTGGACGTGGAAGCCCGCACCGGCCAGAGCAGCAAAGCACGCGCGCACTCGGCATACTTTGCCGCAGAGGTGCAGCGGGTCGCGCTCGGTGACGAAGCAGGCGGGCTGCGAAAGCTCGATGGGGCGCTCCGCGCCGATCCGAACGATCCGCGTGCGCACGTGAGCAAGCTCCTGAACCAGTTGGCGACCACACAGAGTCCCCCGCGCGGGCGGCTGCCCGCTGAGCCTGTTTTCAGCGCACTCAACGCGGCCACCGACGAGATCGTGAAACTGCGCGGCGGCCCGAGTGGGGCCGAGCTCGGAGAAAACCCGAAGGTTTTGTTCCAGGCCGCACGCCGTGCCCTGGCACTCGGCGACCGCACGGCGGCTGCCACGGCGATCGCGGCGCTCACGGCGCTGAAGGGCTTGGAGCGGCCATGCCTGTGGCTGGCCGCTGCCTTGTTTGCACCGGGCCCCGAGCTCCGCAGCCGCGCGCTCGAGCTGCTCAGAAAGCTTCTGAACGGCCCTGACTCCGCAAGTGCGCGCCGGGCTCTGGCCGCGCGCGCCATCGAGCAGGGCGATCAATCAGCGCTGAGCGAAGCGCTCGGCGGAGGCGCGCAAACCGGCGCCGCCGAAAGCTCGTTCAGTGCCGGCGATCGGATTGCACTGGCTGCGCTGGCCGGCTCTGGTGCCGCTCAATCGCCGGCGCTGGAACCTTGGCTACACGACATCGCCATGGACGAGCAGCAACGGCCGCTCGCCGCGGCCGCGCTCGCCGCGGCTCATGCTCCGGGTTCACAGCTGGAAATCCTGGCCGGCAGCGAGCGTTCGCGCAGCGAGCTCGGCCTCGGACGCGCTCTGTCGCATGCGGCGCTGCATGGAGCCGGCGAGGCGGTCACGCGCGCTTCGCTGGAAGCCTTCACCGGCACTCATCGCAATGACGCCCTCGGACGAGTTTTGGAGCTCGAGCTGTCGTTGAAACGACTCGATGCCGAAAGCGTCGCAAGCGCGCTCGCAGCCTGGCCCAAAGACGAGAGCGATGACCGCGACGCAGACCGCGATCGGCACTGGGCGGCGGCGCTCGTGTACGAGCTGGCCGGCAACTCCGCCGCCGCAGACCGCGAATATGCGCGTTCGCTCGCCGCCGACCCGGGCGCGGAAGCCAGCGTGCGTGCCCTGATCGCGCGCGCGCCCGCGGAGCGCTCGCGGGACATGCTCACCGGACTCGCCGAGCTCTGCACCGACAACACGCAGGCCGCGCTCTGGCTGGTCGAGGCCGCGCTGCGCTTGGGCAGTGATCACGACGCATACGCCGACCTGCTCGGACGTGCCGCGGACGCGCAGCCACAGTTGCCCTTCGCCCTGCGCCTCAGCGAACAACTCGCGCGCAGCCGGGGCGACGCTGAAGGCGTACTGCGCTGCCTACGCCAGCGGCGCGAGACCTCGAGCGACGCCGTAGAGCGGGCGCTGGATCTCGTGCGCGAAGCGCTGCTCGTCGCAGATGACGACATGACACGCGCCGCCACGCTGCTCGAAGAGGCGCTCAAAGCCCGTCCGGCGGACGTTGCGCTGCACGAGCTCTTCGAACGATTGTCGACCGACGTGAGCTCCGAGCGCGGCCGCTGGCGCGAGCAAGTAGCCGAGCACGTCGAAGGAGCGCTCAAGCTGCGCATGCTGCTCGAGGCGGCCCTGGAGTACGAACGGGCCGGAGACAGCGAGAGCGCTGCACGAGCCGCACTGCTCGCGGCTGAAGCCAAGGACAGTGAGTTTGCGCGCGTGATCGCCGAACGCGCGGCCAGCTCGGGTGCGGGTGCGTCCCGGCTTTCCGAGCGTCTCTTCGCGCAGGCTCGCGCCGAGCAGGACCCGCGCGCCCAGCGCGAATTCTACGAGCGGCTGAGCACGCTGGATCGCGTGCGCGGCGACACCTCGAGCGCACTCCTCTGGCACAGCGCCATCCTCGAACGCACGCCCGACCACTTGCCAGCCCTGCGCCGCTTGGAACACGCCTACATCGCTTCTGGACGCGATGAAGACCTGGAGCAGATCGCCGTGACTCTCGCCGCACTGCTCGATGCCAACGAAGGCAATGCGCACGCGGTCCTGGCCGCGCGCTTGCGCACCCGCGCCGGTTCTTGGACGGCGGCACGCGACATGGCCGACCTTGCCGCGAAGCTCTCGCCCGCTCCGCTTTGGGCGCTGCGTGCGCTCACCGCGCACGCGCGCGCCTCGGCGGATGACACGACCACGCTCGACGTGAACCGCAGACTCGCCGAACACGCCAAGGGAACACTCGACGGCGCGACCCTGGGATTGCGCGCTGCCGAGGCGGCTTTCCGGCTCGGCAAATGGGCCGACGCCGACAAGCTGCTCACGCGAGTCATCGAGCTCACTCCCGGCCACTGGGTAGCGCTCGTGACTCAAGCGCACGTGCTGCTCGAAGCCGGCGACTTCAGCGGAGCGGCCAGCGCATTCGAAGCCGTGGCGCGTTCGAGCAGCGTTGCCGCGCATCGGCTCGACGCCTGGTACCGCGCCGCCGTCATCTGGCTCGATCGCTTGAATGACTTGGACCGCGCGCAAACGGCCCTGGAGAACGCCTGCCAGACGGAGCCCGTCCCCGACGACGTCATCGCCCGCCTGCAAGCGGTGTACGTCGCCAAGAACGATCGGCCGCGGCTGGCCGCGTTGCTCGAGAAACGTCTACAAAACACCACGGATCCCGAGCAGCGCATTGCGATCGAAGTGACGCGCGGCCGCGCGCTCGCCGAGATTGGCGACAACGACGCCGCCAAACAGGCCCTCCGCGCTGCGCTGGATGCAAACCCCGACCATGCAGGAGCGCTCGCGGCGTTCGCGGACCTGTGTGCGACCCAAAAGGACTACGCCAGCGCCGAGCAGGCGTGGATCCGCCTGGTCCGCCATGCGCCGAGCGCGGACGAGCAGACGGAGATCTACCGCAAGCTCGGCAGTCTGTACGAACGCGAGCTACCGAACCCCGAGCGCGCCGAGCTCGCGTACAAAGAAGTCCTCAAACGCAAGCCCGCCGACACGGAAGCCACCGAGCGCCTGGTCCACGTCTATGGTCGCATGGGCGACACCGCACGCTCGCTCGAGCTGCAAAACGAGCTCGTTCAACGTGCGGAAACGCCCGAACAAAAGCGCGATGCCACGCTCGGGCTCGCCGGCGTCTACGAGCACATCGTCGGCGACCGCCGCAAGGCCGAAGCGACGCTCGACAAAGCACGCAAGACCTGGAGTCAGGACAGCAGCGTGCTGCGCGCGCTCGCCGAGTTTCACCAGCGTGCCGGCGAACAAGCTGCCTTCGGTGTGCTGCTCGATCGCAGCGCCGCGGACGCACGCCGCGCGCTGCAGACCGGACGCTTCGATCCAGCGTTTTTCGATATCCTGGCCACCGTCGCCGAGCTGCGCGGAGACAAAGGCTCCGCGATGATCGCGCGCGCCACGCTGGCCGCGCTCACCGGACGCGATGTCTCGGTGAACGGCGCGGGCAGCAAGGCGTCAGCGCCGGATCTCGATGAGCTACTCTCGCCAGAGCTGATGTCGCCCCCGCTGCGCGCGCTGCTACGCCGCTGCGGCAGTGCTTTGGACGCCGCCTATCCGTTGGATCTCCGCGCGCTGCGCGCGGCGCCCGCCCCTGCCTCGACGACATTGCTGAGCAGCACGCAACGTCTGGCCTCGAGCTTCGGTCTGAGCCAGTGCGAGCTGTACGTGTCACCGGTACTCGGTTCGAATTGCTTACCTGCGAGCACGGAACCTGCTCGGCTCATCGTTGGCAACGCGCTCTTGGAAAGCGCCGATGAGGGTGCACGGTACTTCCTGATCGTGCGCGCGCTGAAAATTCTCCAGGGCCGCGCGGGCGCCCTTTCGCGCACTGCACCCATCGAGCTGTGGCCCGTGCTGGCGGGATTCTTGAGTCTGTTCGCACCGGAGTGGCAACCCCAGGGCGTGGACGCCCGGCGCCTCTTGGACGCGCAACAGCGTTTGCGCGAAGCCTTGCCCGCCACACAAGACGACGAGCTTCGGAGCATGGCGCTCGAGGTCATCGGCTCGATCGGAAACCGCGCCAGTCAGCTCGCAACCGTGGTGTATCAGTGGGGCAATCGCAGCGGCCTGCTCGCGGTCGGCGATCCGGCGGCGGCGCTGCGCGGCGTTGCTTCCGCTGCAGGTCAGCTCACAGCCTTGCCGGCCGAGGGCAGCGAGCGCGTCAAATGGATCGTGCGCAACCCAGAGGCACGTGATGTCTGCGTGTTCAGCGTGAGCGAGCAATACGCGGCGCTGCGAGCACGGCTCGGACTCGATCACTGAGCGCCGTCTCCTCGCTTCCGAAGCGGCAACGGCGCTCAAGGCTGGTTCGCGACGGCCGGGAAGCGCCAGCGGCGCTCGCTCCCGGCCCGTCACTTACGCTCGCAATGATCTCAGTTGGCCACGCCACCCGAGCCGGCGATTCCACCGCCACCAGCGACTCCACCGCCGCCAGCCGCGCCACCGCCACCACCCGTGCCGCCCGTACCCGTGCCGCTGCAGCGGCTGGTGTCGAAGGTGCAGCGACGCGTGCACTTCAACTTGCCCTCGGGTCGCGCGCCCATCGTCACGCTCCCGCAGGTCTCTCCGCCCAGGCGATTGCCGTCGCACTGCTCACCCGGGTTGATGCGGTGGTTGCCGCAGCGCTTCTTGTGCCAGCGCCACTTTCCAAAGCGAAAGGATTCAGCGGCCTCGCCCGTTGCGTCATCCTCAGCGCCGCAAGCGCCGAGAAAAGACGCCATCAACAGTACAGAAAGGCCAGTTGCTACGATTCGCATAGTGTTCCTCCATCTTGCCAAACGCCGCCGAACGAGTGCCCCCGAGCAACGGCAAGAACGCGCGCCCGCGTCAAATCAACGCTGCAAATGCACCGCCCCGAATCGTTGAATCACGAAGAAGACGCGATTCTTTCGAGCAGAAGAGCGACCGCACCCCCAGACGTCTAGCCGCGCGCCAAGCGGATGTCGACCCTTTGGTGTGTCGAGGTACTCGACGCGCACACATGATTCATGCTTGTGCTCACGATTGCAGCGAGCGCAAGCCGAAATGATCAACAAACGGGCGGAATATCCATGTTTCCGGCAACGTGCTTTCGCTCGCTCGCGGAAACGATCCGTTCAACAGTAACGCGAGATCGATCGCCGTCCGAACGTTGCCACGCCTCGCGACGCCGCTTTGACCTCACCCATTTCGGGGTGAGAAGTGACGGCGCGAAGCGCGCAACGTTTCCATTCGTA
>DATHEN010000548.1:0-2792 GCA_035318565.1 Polyangiaceae bacterium | reverse complement strand
CGTGTGGCCAATGCCGCGAGCGCCGCTGCCGCTGCCGTTCGAACGGGCACGCTGGGGTCGGCAGCGAGCCAATGAGCGGCGAGCTCGAGGCAGCTCTCGTCGCCGATCTGCGCCAGGGCGCCGAGAGCGCTGCTGACGACTTCGAGCGACTCGTCCGAGAGCGCCGCACGTACGGCAGCGAGCGCGGTGTCCGCGTTCGTCGCATCGGCCAGTTGCCCGAGCAGCGCCACGCACAGCGCGCGCTCTTCACTGAATCCCGCCCGGGCTCGCGCTACGAGCGCCGGCACTGCACGAGCGCCGTGCATGTGCAGCGCTTGCTCCGCCGTACCCGCCACGGTGTCGTCGCTCAGTGCGTCAGCGGCTACGTCCGCCGCCTCGGGGAATGGCAGCACACCCGTGAGTAGTAAGGCCGCGCGCCGCAGCTCGAAATCTTCACTGGTCCCTGCGGCCTCCGCCAGCAGGCGTTCGCGAGCTCTCTTCGAGAGATCCCGCAGGCCGACGCGCGCGGCGTCGCGGCTCCCGGGCGACACGGCCACGAACTGTGCGAGTGCCTGAACCGCATTCCTGAAGGACGCGCCATGAGCGCGATCCAGAGCCCTCACCAAAAGCGGCGCTGCGTCCGCGTGTCCGCTGCGCCCCGCCGCCAGCAGCGCAGCACGTTGCAGCACGGGGTCACCGAGCAAGCGCCGAAGCCTGTCCCAACGGAGCACCACGCCGAGTCCGTTCAGACCGTCGAGCGCGGCGAGCCGAACCAGCTGATCCTCTGCGTCCAAACACTGTTCGAGCAGAGGGATGGCGGTATCGAGCCCGGTGGTACCGAGCGCGGCGATGCTCTCCACGGTGGCCGCGCGTACATTGGGATCCTGATCCCCAAGCAGCGGACGCAGCGCCATGAGCGCCGCGGGTACACCCGTTCGGCCGAGCGCCTCGACGGCGAGCTTTCTGCCGTCTGCGTCCAGACTCGGCAACATGCCGGACAGCAAATCCACGGCCGGCGCGCCGTAACCCGCGAGCGCCTCGACCGCGGCGTTACGCAGGCCGACGTTCTCGCCCGGCAACAACGCATCCACGAGCCCGCGCAATACGTCGCCAGACGGCGCCAGCGCGACCGCCACGCTGGTGGCCTCCTTGCGCACGCGCCAGTCTTCGTCTCCCAGCGCGCGCATGAGCAGAGGCACGAGCGCTTCACCGGCCAGCTCTCCCAGACGCGCGGCCGCCTGCCGGCGATCTTCCGGATCCGCCGAACGGAGCGCGGCTTCGATGGCGGCGAGCTGGGTCATCGGCGTGCCTCCGCTGCAGCGCTGAGCAGATGCTCGGAGAGCGCTGCCTGAATGACCTCGAAACGACTGACGTCGAGCACGAAGGTGAGCACGCCGTCGTACGTGGTGACACCCAAAATTCCGCGCACGTCTTCCCCGCCGCCGAGGTTCGGCGGTGATCTGAGCTCGGCGCCAGCGGTTCCGAATACTTCCGTCACGCGGTCCACCGCCAAGCCGACAGTCTTGCCCTCCACGTCGACGAGGATCCACTTACCTTTGCGCGGGTCCTGCGCGCGCGGCAGCCCGAAGCGGATGCGCAGATCGACGATCGGCACCACCTCGCCGCGGTGATCGGCCACGCCGGCAACGGCGCGCGGCGTGTGCGGCAGCTCGGTCAGCAGCACCGGATTGACGATCTCCTTCACCGAGCTGATCGGCACGGCGTAAGCCACGTCTCCGACCACGAAACCAACCAGGCTTTTCTGAGGGTCGGGTCGCTGTTTGTCGCTGGCCATGCTGCGTTTCCTGCCAAAAAGCCGTCAGTTTCCGACGATCGCCGGAAGATCGAGCAAAATCATGAAGCTGCCGTTCGGGCGCCCGATGCCGAGCACGTGCTCCGAGACGTCCCCTCCGAGCACGCTGGATGACGACTCGATCTCGCTCTCCGCGAGGCGCATTACGTGCCGGACCTCGTCCACGAACAAGCCGATGACCTCGCCGCTCTCCACTTGCGTGAGCAGAATGCGCGCCCGGCGCGTGGTGTCATTCTCGGCCAAGCGCAGGCGACGGCGCAGATCCATGACGGTCACGAGCAGACCGCGGACGCTGCAGACGCCCATGACTTCCGGAGGTGCTCTCGGCACCGGCGTGAGCGGGGGCGGACTGAGGATCTCACGAATGCGGGTCAGCTCCACCCCGTAGAGCTCCCCGGCCAAGACGAAGGCCAGGAACTCTCGAACCGGACCGCGCTCCCCAGCACGGCGTTGCATGCGGCCAGCGCGCGCAGGAACCAGATCAGCCATGGAGACTACGAACCTCCTGGGACGCCAGCTCCACGCCGGCGAGCACTTCTTCGATCAGCGCCGCGGCATCCAGCACGAGGCCCACTCGTTGATCGCCGAGCTCGGTGGCGCCGGCAAAGCCGCGCACGTTGCGGAGCGAACGGCCCAAAGACTTGATGACGATGTCCTGCTGCCCGTACAGATGATCCACCACCAGACCGAGGCGGCGGTTGCCGAGCGATGCCACCACCACGAAACGCCGGCGTAGCGTCTTGCCGCGCCGGTCGATGCCGAGCAGGACGTCCAGGCGGCAGAGCGGCAGCGTGGTGCCGCGCAGGGTCATGACCTCGCGGCCGTCCACCACGCGCACACCGGGCGCATCGAAGGCAATCGCCTCCGAGACGCTGGCCAGCGGAATCGCCAACGTCTGTTCACCCACGCGTACGATCAGCGCGCTGACGATGGCCAGCGTGATGGGCAGCGTGATGGTCATCTTCGTGCCGATGCCCCACTCGCTGTGCACGTCGATCAC
>DATHEN010000547.1:0-10584 GCA_035318565.1 Polyangiaceae bacterium | reverse complement strand
CAGGCTGCGCGCGCGGCTCCCAGGAATGCGGGCTCCGCGCCGAGAAAGACGCGGTAAGAAGCCGCTGGGCTCTTACCGGTGCGTTCGGCAACCACCAGAAATTGCACTGCGCTGGGCCAGCAACGCTGGGTTTCCCAACGTTGAACGATATTGCTTCGATAGCCGAGCCGCCGGCTGAGCTGAGCTTGAGAACGCCTGCCGCGCAGGGCGCGCAGCAGCTCGGATGCGAGAGTTCCGTGGCGCATACGACATGATTCGCACATTTGCGTGCGCCGGACGCACAGAAATGTGCGCCGTGTATCTTGTACACCGACCCGCCGTAGCTCATCCTGGGTTCATGGGCTTACGATGCTTGGCGGCGCTGTTTCTTTGTGCCGTAGCGGGTTGCGCCGGCGGCCAGAGCGGACAGCCCACCAGCGGCGGGCACGGAGACTGCGTCAGCGAACCGCTCGACCCCGACGAAGCCGCGGTCGAGGGCAGCTCAGTGCGCCAGCTACTCGGCAAGTTCATGGGCACGCACCGCGCGCCGGTCATATGGCTAGCTACCAGCGCGTACGATGATTGTCCGCGCCCGCGTGAAGGCAGCACCGAGATCGAAGTCACGCTCAATGACGACGCGCGCGCGGAGCGCCGGACGTGCGGCGGTCCCGAGCACGCGATCACGAGGCTGAGCCTGGGTGTAGCGGGCCGCTTACGTACGGCAGATGCGCGCATCGATGAGACGTTTCGCGCTTGGCTGACCACGTCTCCCGAGATCGGCGGCGCGTACTTGAACGCCGGTGGCAACCGCCCCGTTGGCTTTTCGAGCGTCTCCTTTCGCGAAATGACGAACGGTATCGGAATCAATGGCTGGATCGCAAAGGGGAAAGCAAGCGGCGCATTCCCGACGTCTTGCCTCGACGTTTGTCTCGACGAGCCCGAGCTGGGCGCGCTCGAGCTCCCGGTCGCTCTCGACGACGCGCTGTCAATGCTTCGCCAGAGCTCTTTCGTCGCCGAGCTGGACGGGCGATCGGTGCCGCTAGGGCTCGACTCGAGCTCCAGGATCGATCGCGCGTGTTTGCGGCCCGAGTCCGTCTGGCCCGCTCCAACGACACCGCTCTACACGCTGCCCGCCGTGACCCATTTGAAGGCGCACGAAGAAGAAGACAGCAGCGAGTCGCGCTACGCCGCTGTCCAGGTGCACCGAACGGTCGACTGCTCTGCCTGCACCGCGATCACGGTTTCGTCCTTGTTCGAGCTGAGTAGGCCGACCCCGTTCTGGCCTGCAGACGCCTATGCCGGAAACGACACCCTGACAGCGCGCGTCGAGGTGCAGCTCCGCGTTTCCGCGAACGGAGCAATCTCCGGGGGAGGATCGATGCTGGTGCGCTATCAAAGCATCAGCGGGGATGGCGAGCGCAACACCCCGCTGACCCTCACGCCGCCCTGAACCCATTCCGATGATAGGCTGCCGCCCGCCATGCAGCCCCCAGGCGGCGCTCTGCCGCGCGCGAGCCTCTTTGCGGCCTGTGTCCTTCACGCCGCGCTCTTCGGCTGGGCCGCCGTCACTCTGCCTTGGAAGCAGGTTTCGCTCTGGTCCGTATTCTTTGGAGTGCTGGCGGCGAGCCATGCGCTGACCGCGCTCGGCGCCTTGCTTCCGAAACAGCGACTGCTCTGGCTCGCGTTCAGAGCTTTGTCACTCCTGTCCGCGCTCGCGGCGCTGCTGCTGACCTGGGTCGTGTTGAGCTCCAGCTTGTATTTGCTCGAGCTGTATCGAAGCCTGGGCCAGCTGCTGGTCACGGGGCTGCTCGTGGCGTGGCTGCTCTTGCTCGCCTTGACCGTACCGATGGCGATTTGGGGGCTCGTGCGCGTTTGGCGCGAGGTACTCGCCAACGAGCGCGCCTGGTGGCTGTTCGGGCTGGCCCTCGCGGCCGTGGTGCTGTCGGCGTTATGGGTTGGACGTTCGGCGCGCGCACAGCCTCTGCACGCCGAGAGTGATCGTTCCCTGGAGGACGCCATTCGACGCGCCTGGGCCCGGCGCACGACCGCGCGCGCGGCGAGCACGTCCTTCGAGAATGCGCCGTCGCTGTTCACCGAGCAGCCGGCCACTTGTGCCGCCGATCCCAGGGCAGCGCCGTTCACTGCGCTGGCTACGTATGCGCCGCGCGACGGCCAGGTTTCGCAGGTCTGCGTGCAGGGGCGGAGCCTTGGCGAGCTGCTCGCCCGGCTGGATCCGATCTTCGGCGAGGCTCGGCGGCAAGCGAAGCCCGTCAAGCTGGACGTGCTCACGGCAGCGCAGCGGCTCGGACGGAGCTCGCTGCTCGATCCACTGAAGCTGCGGCCTGCGCTCGACGGCGTGTGCGCTGGCGAGCGCTGCTTGTCCGCCTGGCAATTGGTGGCGCTGGACGCGTTCGCACACTATCGGCCCTTTCCCGCCGTAAAGGACGCGAGCTTCGGAGTTTCGATGCCGTGGCTGGCTCAGAAGCTCCGCGCCAAGTCGCCCTCGGAGCTCGCCAGGATCGAAGCCGAAAGCTTCGTCCTCGACGACACGGGCGTGCAGCGCTTGCTGCGCATGCGCGTCGCACCTGGAGCGCTGCAGCGCCCGGCCCTCGAACGCGCGGTGTTCCTCGCGCAAGAACACATTCTCCGCTCGCAACGCGAGAGCGGGGAGTTTCGCTATTTGCTCGATCCGTTCCGCGGCACCGTGGAGGACAGTAACTTCAACTTGCCACGGCAGGCAGGGACGTTGCTGATCCTGTGCGAACACGATCGCTCGGCGGGGCACCGCGCCATCATCCAGCGCGGCCTCGAGCTCTTGCGACAGAACGAGCGGCGCGTGGGCCACGCGTCCAGCCTTTCGCAAGATCACGAGAGAACGCGGCTCGGTCAAAGCGCGCTGCCGCTCGTGGCGTTTTTGAGCTGCCGCCCGAAGCTCGGCACGGAATACGATGCGTTGATCGCGCGCCTCGGACAGTTCTTGCTGCGCATGCAACGCGCGGACGGCAGCTTCTATCCGGAGTTCGACTACGCCACCAAGTCGCCGCTGGGCAGGCACGAGGCGCTCTACTCCGCCGGACAGGCGGTGCTGGCCCTGGTGCTCCTCGAGCAAAACTGGCCAGAGCTCTCGGACAAGGCCGGCTTGAATCGGACGGCGATCGGGCTCGCGCTCGAGCGCGCCATGAACTTCTACTCGGGACCGTATTGGCCCGCGCCCCTGCGCGACCTGTTCTTCGTGGAAGAGAATTGGCACTGCCTCGCGGCGCGCGCGGCCCTCGCCTCGCGCCGCCATGACGCTTACGAACGCTTCTGCCTCGACTACGTGCGCTTCAAGTCGCGGCTGATCCTGGACAAAAGCACGGGCAACGAGGACCTGCAGGGAGCCTATGGAATCAGCCCTGCCCTACCCGTGCACAACACCGCCACCGCTGGTTTCGGCGAAGCCCTGGCAGCGGCCGTCAGCGTCAAGCGGGCACGCGGCGAAGCCACGGCTGAAGACGAGAGCCTGCTGAAGCGGGTGCTCGGCTTTCTGCTCGCGTCGCAGTGGCAGAGCGCAAACTGCTTTGCCTGCACGCGCCAGCATTTCGTGCTCGGTGGCTTCTCGGAGCACTTCGCGGGTCCAGTGCTGCGCATCGACTACGTGCAACACGCCATGGCCGCGCTTCACCATGGCGCGCGCGCGGTGTATGGGAAGTAGCCGCATGTCGCGCTGGGTCGCCTATACGTTCGGGATCGGAGTGGCGCTAGCCGTCGCTTCTCCTGCGTTCTCCGGGGCCAAGGACTCGTACCCGCTGTCCACTTATCCGATGTTCGCCACCAAGCGCGAAAGCCCGCGCCTGTATGTCGCCGAGGGCGTCAGCGATCACGCACGACGCGCGCGCTTGCCCCCGGCGCTGCTGGCGACCGACGAAGTGATGCAGGCGGCTGCTCTGGTGCGCCGTGCCGTGCACGCCGGAGACGCGCGCATGCGCACGCTCTGTGAAGAGATCGCGGCGCGTGTGACCCGGGACGAACGGCAGCGCGACGTGGCCTTCGTGGAGCTCACGAGCGCCGAATACGAACCCGTCGCGTACTTCGTGTCAGGCGCCGAGCCGCGCGAGCGCATTCGGCATTACCGCTGCGCCGTGCCTCGCAAAACATGAACGCCGTCTCGAGCGGGCCGAGACGCCTGGATGCGTTCTTCTACCCAGCGGCACCCGCCGAACGTCTGGCCTGGCTGCGAGTCTTAGTGGGTGCGTTCGCCGTCGTCTATCTCATCGCACGCTTCCGGGACTTCGCCGCGGGGCCCAATTTCTCGGCCACGAGCTTCGCGCCCGTGGGTCCCATCCAGCTGCTTTCCGCTCCGCTGCCGCCGGCGCTGGTTCACGCTCAGACGCTGCTCGCGATCGCAAGCGGCGCCGCGTTCGTGATCGGATTTCGCTACCGAGTCATGGCGCCGCTGTTCGCCGTGCTCTTGCTCTGGGTGACGAGCTACCGGAGCTCGTGGGGCATGGTGTTTCACACGGACAACCTGCTCGCGCTACACGTATTGCTGCTCGCGGCCGCGCCCGCGGCGGATGCCCTCGCCTACGACAGCCGGAACCGTCCTGCCTCCGCCGACCACGGCAAATACGGCTGGGCCATCCGCGCGTTGTGCGTGGTCACCGTGATCACGTACGTGCTGGCGGGGATCGCCAAGCTTCGCATCAGCGGCAGCGAATGGTTCAGCGGCGACGTGTTACGCGCGCAAATCGCCTACGACAATCTGCGCAAGATCGAGCTCGGCAGTGTGCACTCGCCGCTCGGCGCCTGGCTCGTGAAATTGCCGTGGGTGTTTCCCCCGCTCGCCGTGCTCACGCTGCTACTCGAGCTCGGCGCCCCGCTGTCCTTGTTGACTCGCAAGCTCGGCAAGGTTTGGGTCCTCGGCGTGCTGCTCTTTCATTGGGGCGTACTGGCCCTGATGGCGATCGCCTTTCCCTATCCGCTGACGGGGATCGCCTACGCTGCCTATTTCGACGTGGAAAAGTTCCGCCCCTTGCGCCACGCTGCCCGGCTATTGAGACGATGACCGCTCGAGCAGCCCCGTTCACGACGTTCGCGCGCTGGTGCGCGGATCAGTGGTCGCGCATCGACGAAGAGCACAGGAGCGAGCCGCTGCCCAGCGGGCGTGCCGCTGCGGTTCTCGTCACGGTCGCGCTTTCGCTGGTGCTGGCGCGCTTTTTCGGCGGCTCGAGCGTGCTACTCAAGCACCCACAGATGGCTAGGCTGCTCGCCGGCCTGCCGTACCCGGACCTCTACCCTTGGCTGTATTGGGCGGGGTTCAAGCTGGTGAACTACGGCCTGCTTCCCGCGCTCTGCATCCGTTTCGTTCTGAAGCGCCGTCTCGGTGAACATGGACTGCGCTTCGTTCGGGAGCCCAAGGTCTGGTTGCTGTACCTGGGCATGCTGGCGGTGGTGTTACCGCTCACGTTCGTGGCAGCACAGAGCGCGACGTTTCTCGACACCTATCCCAAGTACCGCAGCGTCGGGCAGTCGTGGACTCAGCTCCTGATCTGGGAAAGCGCATATGCCTTCCAGTTCTTGATGCTCGAGTTCTTCTTCCGCGGGTTCCTGTTGTTCGCGCTGGCGCGCTACATCGGATCGCTGGCCATATTCGTGATGATCGTGCCCTACTGCATGATTCATTTCGGAAAACCTTTCGCCGAGTGCGTGGGGTCGATCGTCGCCGGCACTGTGCTCGGCACCGTTGCGCTGCGAACTGGCAGCATTTACGGCGGTGTCGTGGTGCACTGCGGCGTGGCCTGGGCCATGGACCTGTTCGCGTTATCGCGGAACGGCAGCTTGCAGCGCCTGCTCGCCGGTTGACGCCAGCACGTCGGGCCCCGCTCGGTTGTATAGTGCGGGCATGCGCTTCCACATCTCGGCCGTCGCGTGGTGTGCGGTGGCCCTCTCACAAGCCTGCAGCAATGGCGATCCAGGACCGGTAACCGGCGGACGCGGCGGCAGCGCCGGCTCGTCGCCCGGCGTCGGAGGGAGTGGCGCTGCAACGGGCGGCGCGGCAGGCAGCTCGGGCGCGAGCGGGAGTGGCGCAGGCCGCGGCGGAGCGGCGGGTGGAGGCGCCGGCGGCACCGGAGGCGGCGCGGGCACGGGCGTGGCAGGAAACGGAAACCTCAGCTCGCGTTATCCCGGCGACGTGGGCATCGGCGCCGACCCTGCCGTGCTCTTTCACGACGACTTCGAGTCGGGCTGGGGACGCTGGGATGCACCCACGCAGAACACCAGCTACCTCGTGCTGGAGAACGACGCGAGCCGTGCACGAGCGGGGTCGCGCTATCTGCGTTCGACGGTGACGACTGCGCATTTGCAAGCCACCGAGTACATTTCGTCGTCCACACGGGTCACGTTCGAGCGGCGTGTGGATCAGATCTACTGGCGTTTTTACGCCCGCTTTCCGAACATTGCGCCGAACCCGCATCACTGGGTGCGCATGGCCGCGGGCGATGAAACCTACGACTCGAGCGGGCGCGCCAACACCGTGCCTGCCGGGGACGCCGGCTTCTGGTTCGACTTCGACGCAAACAACGACGACCAGTTCAACTTCTACGCTTACTGGTACAAGATGCGCTCGGGCCGTTGCAATGACGGCAGCGCCACTCCGGGCTGCGCGGGGGACCAGGGCACGACGTACTATTACGGTAACGTCTTCGAGCCGCCCGGTCAGAGCGCGTTTCCGCGCAATCGCTGGTTTTGCATCGAGATCCACGCCAAGGCGAATCGCGTGGGTGCGAGCGATGGCGAGCTGTCGTTCTGGATCGATGACGCGAGCGTCGGCCGCTACGGTCCGGGCTATCCCGTCGGCACCTGGCTGCGCGCGCAATTTCACACCAATGGTTGCAGCTTCTCAGCCTGCACCCCGCCTCAGCCTTTCACGGGCTTCGATTTCCGCTCCGCGAGCGACGTGGGCTATAAGAGCCTATTTTTGGACGCCTACTACGAGCGCAACACTTCCGCGAGCAAGCGAGCCGTGCTCGAAGGCCGCGGGCTCACGGTGAGTGACGAGCAAACCATCTTGTACGACGACGTCGTCGTGGCGACCGAGCGCATCGGTTGCGCGCGGTGAGACGCCCCTACGTTCAGGCGTGCTGTGCCCTGCTCGCTCTGCAGTGCAGCCCATCCGCCCGTGTTGCACCCTCCCCGGCTTCGCCGGAGTCCACCCCGCAGCGCAGTGAAGCGCGCGCCGGCAGCAAACCGAGCGACCCACGAACTCCGGCGCCGCAAGCCAAGAGTCCATTCGAGTTGGTGGCGGAGAGTGACACGGCTCTGCACGTCTTCGAAAATGGCGTTTGGCTGAGCACGCCACAGGACGGCCTGGCGTTCGCTGAGCTCCGAGACGAGAGATTCGTGCGCGATGAAGCCCTGGCCCGCGGCGTAGAGCGTTGCGATGGCTGGAACAGGCTCGCCATTCGCGAGAGTCACCGCGGCGAGCTCTGGCTGCTCGACGACTTTCATGCCTGGTCGTCGTGCCCACCGGCCGCGCGCCTTTATCGACGCAAGAACCAGCGTTGGACGGTCGAGGGCCCCATTCGCGCGCATTGGTTGGCTCTCGGGCCGTGGCTCGGCACTTCCACGCTGATCGCGGAAGTGCCGCTGCGTTCCGGCCCGCCCTGGGGATACACGTTGCGAACCGTGAGCGGCGGACGCGCGCCTACCCCAAAGCGCCCGGTACGGCACGTGGACGGGGGCTGCTGGACGCATCTCGAGTGGCCGCTGGCACTGTTTTCGAGCGCCAGCGGGGAGGCGCTCGTGATCGGCGTCTCGCGTTGCAAGGCGCCGGGAAGCGACGCCCAAGAAGGCGAAGAGACACCGTTCGAGGCCGGCATCGCTGAACGTTTCCGGCCAGGCAAACCCAGCACGCTCGAAGCATTGCCGGTCTCGCTCGATTCCAGCTCGGTCGTGATTGGGTACGGTCCACATGCGGTGTGGACGCTCGGCAAAGACGCCGGAGACCGCGCCGCGCTGGTCGCCAATCACGGCAGCGGCTTCAGCGTAGAGGAGCACGTCGACAGCGAGCTCGCGCTCCTGGCCGTAGATCCGAATGGCAGCTTGTGGGCGAGCAAACGCGACGAACTGCTGCGCCGTGACGCCGTCGGCGCATGGACGGCGGTGCCGTTGCCCGAGGCCGCCGGCCGCGTGTTCGGCGTGACGGCCGTATCCCGCGACGACGTGTGGCTGGTCACTGAAAACGGCGTCTATCGGTCACGCGCCATGAAGCCTTACTCCGAGACTGCGCGCGAGTGCACCGACGCAGAGCGGGCGCGTTTCTGAGAGTTAGGCCGCGCAGAGCTCGCGCGCGCAGGTGATTCCAGTAATCCCGGATTTCCCCCGAGAGTGGTTGAATCCGCCTAGATGCCATGGGATCTTACGACCCTCAATGAGTGTAGATAGTGCAGACGGCTCGGTAATTGCCGTCGTTGGGATGGCGGGACGATTTCCCGGTGCGCGCAGCGTGGACGAGTTCTGGCGTAACGTCAGCCGCGGCGTCGAATCGGTAAAGTACTTCACGGACGAGGAGCTTCTGGCGATCGGCGAGGCGCCCGAAACATTGGCGGACCCCGCTTACGTCAAGGCCTGGCCCGTGCTCGACGACATCGAGCTGTTCGACGCGGGCTTCTTCGGGATGAGCCCGCGTGACGCAGCGGTGATGGACCCGCAGCATCGCTTCTTCCTGGAGGTCACCTGGGAAGCGATGGAAGACGCGGGCTACGATCCGGACTCGCTGCAGGGACCCGTGGGCGTGTTCGCCACGAACGGCATGAACACCTACATGATGCACCACCTCGTGACGAGTCGTGAGGTCATGCAGAACGTCGGGGAGTGGCTGGCCCGTCACACGGGCAACGACATGAACTTTCTGGCGACCCGCGTCTCGTATCAGATGAACCTGAAAGGGCCGAGTCTGAACGTGCAGACGGCGTGTTCGTCGGCGCTCGTGGCCGTGCACCTCGCCTGCCAGAGCTTACTCAGCGGCGAGTCGGACATGGCGCTCGCCGGCGCGTCCGCATTTTCGATGCCGCAAGACCGCGGCTATCTCTATCACGAAGGCGAGATCCTCTCACGGGATGGCCACTGCCGCCCGTTCGATGCGGGTTCGCGCGGCACGCTGTTCGGCAGCGGCGCGGGCTGCCTCGTGCTCAAGCGACTCTCGACTGCGCTGACCGATGGCGACCAGATTCGCGCTCTGATTCGCGGTACCGCGATCAACAACGATGGTTCGGTAAAGATTGGCTATCTAGCACCCAGCGTGGATGGCCAGGCGCGGGCCATCGCAGAAGCCATTGCGATTTCGGGTGTGGACCCGGAGGGCATTTCGTACATCGAGGCGCACGGAACCGGCACGGCCGTCGGCGACCCCATCGAGATTGCGGCGCTCACCCAGGCGTTCCGCGCGCACACGGAGAAGCGCGGCTTCTGTGCGATGGGCTCCGTCAAGGCCAACATCGGACATCTTGGCGAAGCGGCAGGCATCGCTGGGCTCATCAAAACCGTGCTCGCGCTCGAGCACCGTCAGCTGCCGCCGAGCATCAATTACGACCGTCCGAACCCGGAAATCGACTTCGCCAATTCGCCCGTATTCGTCAATGCTGCGCTGCGCGACTGGACCCCGAACGGGCCGCGCATCGCGGGCATCACGGCGCTCGGGGCCGGGGGCACGAACGCACACGTGATCGTGGAAGAGGCGCCCAGCGCCGAACCCGCGCCGGCCCTCCGCGCTCACGAGCTGATCGTCCTCAGTGCCAAGAGCCAGACCGCGCTGGATCAGATGACCGAGCGCCTGGCGCTGCACCTCGAGGAGAATCCGACGCTGCCGCTGGCGGACGTGGCGCATACGCTCCAGGTGGGGCGTAAGCAGTTTTCGCATCGCAGGAGCTTCGTGGCGAGCGACGCGCGGGACGCGGCACGCACCATCAAAACGCGCGATGCCACGAACGTCGCCACGTTCGCTTCGAAACAGGCGTCTCGGTCACTCGTGTTCATGTTTCCGGGCGGCGGCGCGCAGTACGTGGGCATGGGCCGCGAGCTCTATGCGTCGGAACCGGTCTACCGCAGCGCCATGGACGAAGCGCTGGGCGTACTCGAGCCGAAGCTCGGCGCAACGCTGCGCGGGCTGATCTTGTCCGCGAACACCGACCCCGGCACGAACCACGACCTCGAGCGGCCCTCGCTGTCCCTGCACTCCGTGTTCGCCGCCTCGTACGCCGTCGCAAAGCTGCTGATGTCCTGGGGCCTCGAACCGGCTGCCATGATCGGCCACAGCATGGGCGAATACGTCGCGGCCACGTTGGCGGGCGTGATGACGGTACGCGAAGCGCAGAACCTGCTCGCGCTGCGCGGCCGCATATTCGAAACCGCGCCCGCGGGCGGGATGCTGAGCGTGGGGCTCGCGGAAAAGAATCTCACTCCGCTGCTCCCCGCGGAGCTCTGCCTGGCGGCCGTGAATGCGCCAGAGGCTTGCACGGTGTCCGGTCCGCTCGCTGCAATCGAGGCCTTCGAGAAGCTGCTCACCGAGCGCGACATCGACTCGACTCGCATCCGTATCTCCGTGGCCGCGCACTCCTCGATGCTCGATCC
>DATHEN010000546.1:0-4889 GCA_035318565.1 Polyangiaceae bacterium | reverse complement strand
GAGCTTCGTACGCGGCGGGCTCTTGCCTGCAAACATTCGTCCGACTTTGTTCATGCGAATGTCGCTCGACACGACTGAGCTGGAATCGGTCCCGGGAATCATCTCTACGGACGACGCCGTGCGCGGGCTGTGCGCACCGCTGCCGTTGTTCCAGGACGCTGAACTGCGCACCGTCGAGCAGGTCGCCCACGACGATCTGGCGCTGCTCGAGTTCGGTACCGGACGTGAGCACAACTTCGTGAGCTACGTGGAAACGACCTGCCAAGGCCCGATGGTCGCGATCGTTTCACTCATGAAGGACGACAGCGTAGAGGCCCGTCTACTGAAACCCGGCCAAGCGCCACGCGCCGATGGCGACCCGGGCCGAGAGCCCGGCTTCGGCATTTTCAAGCTGCGCCAGCAGCGCGGTAGCTGCGGATTCTAGTGACGCTCGAGCGTCACGCTCTCGCGCCAGGGCCCTTGCGGGTGAGGCGCCGCAGCGCCGTGCGCGGGCTGACTTCGATGCCTCCGCGATCGTCTTCGCCGCGCAGCAAGCGCACGCTACCCGCGTAGGCGATCATCGCGGCGTTGTCGGTGCAGGCGCGCAGGCTCGGCGCGATCACGCGAACTCCGACCCGAGCCCCCGCGGCAGCGGCGCTCTCGCGCAGCTCGCGATTGGCGGCCACACCGCCGGCGAGCACGACTTGGTCCACGCCTTCGCTACGCGCGGCGTGCAGGGATTTGCGGACCAGGGTGTCGACCACTGCGCGCTGAAAAGCGGCACACACGTCGCGCAGCGTTTGATCGTCACCGGGGCGGCCGTGCTCACGGACCCAGCGGGCCACGTCACTCTTGAGACCGGAAAAACTGAACTCGAGCGACGAGCGCCGGCGCATGGGCTGGACGAACGGTATTCGTTCGGCATTGCCCTCGTGAGCGAGTCGATCGACCACCGGGCCACCGGGGTAGCCGAGACCCAGCAGCTTCGCGACCTTGTCGAAGGCTTCGCCGGCCGCGTCGTCGCGTGTGGCTCCGAGCTCGCGCACCTGCGCCAACTCGGCTCCATCGACTCGATAGAGCGCCGTGTGACCGCCGGATACGAGCAATGCCACGAATGGAAAGGTCGGGCGCGGTGTCTCGGGTTTGTTCGGAAAACGCAGGAAAGGCGCCAGCAGGTGACCGACGAGATGATCGACACCGACGATGGGTTTTCCGGACGCCCACGAAAGGCCGCGAGCGGCTTGCACCCCCACGAGCAGCGCGCCGGATAGGCCCGGCCGGCACGTCACGGCGATGCCGTCCACGTCGGCCAGGCGCATGCCGGCCTGCTCGAGCGCGGCGCTAATTACCGGCCGCACGTTACGCAGGTGATCGCGCGACGCAAGTTCCGGAACCACGCCGCCGTACGGGGCGTGCAGGGGCACCTGGCTGTGCACCAGATCGCTCAATACGTCGCCCTGATCGGAGACGACGGCAGCGGCAGTCTCGTCGCAGGAGGTTTCGATACCTAGAACTCGCATGGCAGCGCGGCCGTGCTCCTAGCACGAAAGCCGCTCCGAGGAGCCGGCACCCCAATCGATGAACCGTTTGGGCCGGGGCCCCAAACCGAGGAGCGGGCCCACGAACCGATTCATTCGGGCGGGGCGAGGGGCAGAGCCCCTCGACGCCAAGTCACGAAGAGCACCCATCTCGTTCAAGAGATGGGCTCAAGGATGACCCTTCAGCGGCCCGATGCGTTTCGCCAGGCGTAAGGCGGCCTCCAGCCGCTGCTCGTCGTTCGGGGCGTAGCCGATCTGATAGTCGACGAGGCCGCCATTTTTGCCGACGACCACCACCAGCGGCACGGTGCTGAACGGATTGTAAGAGATCGCGAAGGCGGGGTAGCGCTGTGCCCGCACCAGCGGCATGCGGGTCAAGCCGTGACGTTTCAGGTACGGCGTGACGCGCGGCCAGGTTTGCGGGTCGTCCACCGCCACCCCGATGACGGTCACCGGCTCGGTGACTTCGAGCGCCCGGCGCAGCATCGGCATTTTCAGGTTGCACACCGCGCACCAGGTCGCGAAGAACACGACCACGAACGGACGTTCGCCCACGAGCTGCCGTGAGTCGAACGAGCTGCCCTGCTCGGTGCGAAGCCGAAAGTCCGGTACCGGGCCGTCATCCATCCCGACGAAGCGCAGGTCACGGATGTTGAACTGCGCGGAGAGCGTTTGCTCCGGCTCGAGATACAAGCTTGCCGGCGGACGCGCGGCGCGCGGGCGAGTGCGTGCACTACTCTCCGCAGGCTTCGCCTGGCTACCCGAGCCGCAGCCGGAGCCGACGAGCACGCACAGGATGGCTACCGTATCCAGCCAGCGCACCCCAGTAATTTACGATCCTGGGAGCACTCCCGCCAGGGCGCGGTGCGTCAGTCGTCGCGACGCTTTGCGCGAGAGCTCGAATCTTTTTTCGAATCAGCCTTGTTCGACGCGGCCTTCGCCTTGCTCGATCTGCGGCTGGTTGCCGAGTTCGAGTCCGACTCCTCCGCTGCGGATTTCTCTTCCGCGCTGATCAAAAACTCGACGTAATCTTTGCGCAGCCGCACGCGGTAACCGGGCACGCCGTCTCTGAACTGAAACGTCACCTGTGCGCCCGAACCCAGGTTCTTGGTCTGGACCCGCGCAATGCGCTTGTCGCGCTGAGCAATGCTCTCCGCCGACTCCATGATTTTGCGCTCCGGGATCACCACGGCGAACCCGGTCGGCGTGATGGCGCCCTGCAGCGCGAACCCGGCCGCATCCAGCCGCAGGCGGTGCACGATCGGTGTGCGCACCTTTCCTCGGCCCCAGGGCTCGACCTCGGTCGGGCTCGGTCGCTGGCGTTCCGGAGTCACGGGCTGTTCCTCGGCGAAGGTCTCGTTGCGATCTGCGCCCGCCCGACTTGCGGTCGGCAGGTCCTCTCGTTCGGGCGCCGCTTCCACGGCTTGGTCCGGCACCGGGCCGAGCGGCGCCGGCTCCATGGTGGCCATCGGGGTGGGGCCGAAGAGCGGTACGTCTGCGGAAATCCCGTTGCCCGCTGCGCGGTTGGCCGCGGGGACGGCGGCCTTTCCGGCCGCCGGCTCGGCCGCAGGGGCCTCGGCCGCGCCAGCGGCAACCGCCGCGCCTCGCTCGGCGCCGGGCGGAGATGCCGAGCCACCTTGCATGGCGATCACACTCACCGTGACCAACAGACCCGCCGCTGCACCCGCCGAGGCGAGCTGCTTCAGACGTCGACGTCGCTGTGAGGCCTGCGTCTTCGCTGGTTCCTCTTCCGCGTGACGCGCACTGCTCGACTGGGGCCGCAAGCGGCGCGCGTCGGACGTGGCGGGCGGGGGCGGAATGTGGGTCGTGCGGCGCGGCTTCTCTTCGCTGGTCGCCTGCTGACCTTTCGACACTCGTGCATGAGTGTCGCGAACCAGGCGCGCCACTCCAGCACTCGCGTGCGCGCCCAGCTTCAGCAAACGCGAGGTCGTGTGTTGCATGGCAACACCGGCCTGCGTCGCGAGGGTTCCGATTTTGCCGCGAAACTCGCCCGCATCCTCGTCCTCTTCCAGCTCTTGCTCGGCCGCCTGGGAGACGGAGTCTACGCGCTCGTCGACGGTCGCGGCTTCGCGAGGCTGCATGCGGCTCGGAGCGGCACGCGGCGCCTGTGCCACACGCATCGGCGGCGCTTCGCTCATCCCCGCATCGGCATCGATGACACTCGGCTCGGGCGTGGTCTCCGGTGCGTCGTCATAACGCAAGATCACCACGAGCTGCGGGACCCTGCTCTGGGGGTCTATCGCGACGCTGACCCCTTCGATGCACGCGCTGCGCTTCTCGCCGTGCTCGATGTCTTCGATGTCCAGGCGCCGACCGACCTTCAAAAATTCCAGGTTCGAGCCCACCTGAATCTGGCGCTGGCTGCCGCTGCGCACGCGCGCCTTCATGGGCGATCCCAGGCCCTCGATGTGCAGGCGGACGCGAGCTCCCGGCTCGTTGCTCGGCTCGCGTTCCGGCTCACGCTCACTCGAGGCGTCCGCGCGCGCGGCGCCGCACAGCTGCGTCAGCGCATCCACGCTGCCGCTATCGAGCGCGGTGAACTGCAGGCCGAATTCCCCACCGCGACCGCTCTCCTGGCGCCAAGCCACCACGCCTTCGACGAGAATCTCCCGACCCTGATCTTCGAAGCGGCACACGAGCGGAGCGCCGAGCTCGGGCAGATAGGCGGTGCGCACGTGCATCCCGCGCCCGCTGACGTCCAGCGCCTCGGCCTCGAACGCCGGAATTCCCGGCTCGTTCCCGCAGATCTCGACCAATGTCTCGAGACCCACGCGTTTCGCCCCCTGGGCCCGGCGTTCGTCAGTATCGGTCATGGCTCCTCGGACTAAGGCGTTGGGCAAAAACGGCCAAGTTTCTGGCAAGGTGGACAGAACCGAGGAGCGCGACCATCATGCCCCGCGTATGGCGCTGACGATCGTGGTGCGCTCCGGCGACGCCAACTCGCCGCCCCACGTCAGCTTCGACGCCCCTCGCATCGTGATTGGCCGCGGCGACGGCTGCGAAGTGCGCTTGCCGGATCCCAGCGTGAGCCACCGCCATGCGTCCATCCGCCAGCGCGGCACGGACTACATCGTGCTCGACGAGGGCAGCACCAATGGCACGTTCGTGGGGCCCGTCCGCCTTTCTCCGCAAGCGCCACGCGTGCTCAAGAGCGGTGATCTGATCCGGGTCGGACGCATCTGGCTCGAAGTGCGCATCGAGCAGGCGGCGCTGACGCACAATCCACAGCTCGCCACGAAGGAAATCGCACTGCTCCTCGTGGCCGAAGCGCTGTCCGCGCAGGGCGAAAATGTCGCTCCCGAGCTGCGTGTCACCGGCGGTCCGGACGCCGGTAAGACCCTCGATGTCCGC
>DATHEN010000545.1:0-2450 GCA_035318565.1 Polyangiaceae bacterium | reverse complement strand
ACCCGGAGCGCGAGCGTCACGCGGGCTAGTGCCTGTCCCTGAGTTACTTCCGGCCCGTGAACTTGGGGCGCTCGACGCACCCGAGTCAGTAGAATCGAGGCACTAACCCAAAAACGCCAGCACGCGTTCGGCGATCTTGGGCCCAGTGAAGCCCCACTCTTCGGCGATGCGCTCCCAGGGGGCGGAAGCGCCGAAATGATCGATGCCGATCACCAGACCATTCAAACCGACCGCACCGCGCCACAGCCCCGTGGCTCCGGCTTCGATCACGACGCGACGCGCCGGAGACGCCAAGATCTCTTCCTGCTTTTGCGCGGGCAAGCGCTCGAAGGCCTGCCAGCATGGCGCTGACACGACGCGCACGCGCCGGCCTTTCTCTTCCAGGATGCGCCGCGCCTCGACCGCGAGGTGCACCTCACTGCCGGTTGCGATGAGCACGAGCTCGGGGCGATCGCTGTCAGCGACGACATAAGCGCCCTCGAGCACGGACTTGGGGTCGAAGCTCTTCGGACGTTCGAGCGCGGGCAGCTTCTGCCGGGACAGAACCAGCGCAGTCGGTCCGTCGCAGCGCTGGAGCGCGTACGTCCACGCCGCCGCGCATTCCAGCGCATCGGCTGGGCGCACCACGTCCAGATTCGGGATCAAACGCAGTGACGAGAGTTGTTCGATCGGCTGGTGCGTCGGACCGTCTTCGCCCAAGAACACCGAGTCGTGCGAGTACACGAACAAGGAGTGCGTCTTCATCAGCGCGGCCAAGCGGAGCGGCGGGCGCATGTAGTCGCTGAAGATCAGGAACGTGGAGCCGTACGGAATGAAGAAGCCGCTCAGGGCCAGCCCATTCACGATGCCGCCCATCGCGTGCTCCCGGATCCCGAAATGCAGATTTCGGCCCGCGAACTCACCCGCTTCGACGTCTCCCCCGCCCTTGATATTCGTCCTGACCGACTCGGCGAGGTCCGCTGAGCCACCGACCAGCGCTGGCACGAGCTCGGCAGCTTTTTGCTGGATCTTGCTGGCGTGGGAGCGCGTGGCGTCGGCCTTGTCGCCGGCCACCGCGAGCAGCGTCTGATAGAGGTCGGGCGGCAGCTGGCGTTCGGTGAGAGCCTTCCACAGCGCTGCGCGCTCGCCCTTCAGCGCCGCCAGGCTCTTTTGCCAGGCAGCGTACTGCGGCGCGATCTCCGCGCTGCGCGCCTTGAAGGGCTCGTACGCTTCGGCGGGCACGTAAAATGTGGGCTCCAGAGGCCAGCCGGCGGCTTGCTTGGTCGCGGTCACCTCGGCCTTGCCGAGCGGTGCGCCGTGGGCAGCAGGCGTATCCTGCTTCGTGGGCGCGCCAATCGCGATGTGCGTGCGCGCCACGATCAAAGAGGGCCGCGCAGGCTCGTCCACAGCGGCTGTCAGGGCGCGCGATACCTGTGCGGTATCGTGCCCGTCGACCTTTTGGACGAACCAGCCGTAAGCCTCGAAGCGCTTGCCCACGTCCTCGCTGAACGCGATCTCGGTGCGGCCGTCGATGGTGATGTGGTTGTCGTCGTAGACCACGACCAGGTTGTCGAGCTTCAGGTGGCCGGCAATGCTCGCGGCTTCGCTCGCGACGCCTTCCATCAAGTCCCCATCGGAAGCCAGCACGAACACCCGGTAGTCGATGAGGGATGAGTCGGCTGTGTTCAGGCGTGCACCCGCCATCTTCGACGCGAGCGCGAAGCCCACGGAGTTGCTGAAGCCCGCGCCGAGCGGGCCCGTCGTCGTTTCGACTCCGGGCGTGTGATAGCTGTACTCGGGGTGGCCGGGCGTCTTCGAGCCCCACTGACGGAAGTTTTTGAGCTCCTCGATCGGAAGCCCGTAACCCGCCAGGTGCAGCAGGGAATACAGGAGCATCGAGGCGTGGCCGCAGGAAAGCACGAAGCGATCGCGGTTCGGCCAGTTCGGGTCTTGAGGTTGATAGCGCAGGTGGCGGGTGAAGATCTCGACCCCAATGCCCGCCAGCGCCATCGGCGTGCCGGGGTGGCCGCTGTTTGCCTGCTCCACCGCGTCCACTGACAAGAACTGAATCGTGCGCACAGCCTGGTCGAAGGCCTTCATGGCCGGCCTCCTAACGCCGCGAGGCGTGCGCGCAAAGCGCCAACACGAAATAACGATGTTTAAGGCGTCGTTGACGGCCCGCCCTGGAGAGCGCGCACACCGCGTGAATGTTCCTCGAACGTGCGGCTGAACGAGTGGCCGCCTGCAGCGTTTCGGACGAAAAATCGGTAGTCGCTGCGAGCCGGGCTAAAAACGGCTGCGATCGCGCTCTCTCCGGGGTTGGCAATCGGTCCGGGCGGCAAACCGGGATGGCGGTAGGTGTTGTAGCGATTCGATGCGTCTCGAAGCATGGCCGGCGTGACCCGCCCGCGGAAATCGGCGCAGCTCGGAGCTTCACTCGCGGCCACCAGGCAGCCGTACGCGGCGGTCGG
>DATHEN010000544.1:0-3179 GCA_035318565.1 Polyangiaceae bacterium | reverse complement strand
CCCGAAAGAGCTCTACTATGCAGAGCCGCAGCTGCGCAGTGTTCTGGACGCGATCACGAGCGGCATGTTCTCACCCGACGAGCCCGCCCGTTTCCGGCCGATCGTGGACTCGCTGCTGCACGGCGATCCGTACCTCGTGCTCGCGGATTTCTTGAGTTACGCCAGCTGCCAGCGCTCGGTCGACGCTGCATACCGGGATCAGAACAGCTGGACACGCCGAGCCATCCTGAACGTCGCACACATGGGTCGCTTCTCCAGCGACGCTACCATCCTGGGTTACGCGAGGGATATTTGGGGTGTCCCGGTCTAAAAAACGTGCCCGTGCCCGTCCCCGATCCAAAGACCCGAGCGCGAGCCCGATCGGATCCCAAACCCAACCTCAGCCGTCCGGCGGAGGCCCGATATCCAAACCACGGTTCGAGCTCAGTGCTCGTCGTACGAGTCCACGGTTTGGATATCGGGCGTCTCAAAACGGAACGATTGCGGGGCGTAGAATGCTGATCGGATGAGGGTTCTGATATATCGCCAAACGGCGCGCGCGCCGGTGCGTGACGATCAGAGTACAGGCCAGCTCATACACGCTCGACACGACATGCCGAGTGACTCGGTAGTGCGACTTGAAAACAGACATGCCTAGGGTCTAGAGCACGTCTCGTGCCGTTCGCTCACGCCGGAAATTTAGCTTCTTAGTGTGGCGCCGGCGCCACACACGAGGCGTAGTGCAGCGACACGGGAAACGGATCGAAACGCGCACCGGCCGGATCGGCTCAAATCGGGTCGCGGCGCTTCAATATGAACAGAATCGCGAACAGGCTGCCGAGCATCATGGCGATCATCACGAGCGGGGGCAGCCACGTGAGGTGATAGTCGGTGAAGCCCCAGGCGCCATTGAAGTCATTGGAGGCCATTTGTGCCTCGGCGCACTTGAACTTCCCCGCGAACACGAAGTTGTCCGGGCTCGTCGTCTCCGGGCGCCGGATGTCGATGATCCAGGCCGGATCATCCGCGATCGCGATGCGCTCCTGCGCAATGACGCCCTGAAAGCCCCAGCGGGCCGGAATCAGGTACATCGGAACCTGCAGCATCGGGTTCGTGGTCATGGGCACGATCAGGCCGGCCAGGACCACCTGCGGAATGAGCGCGATGGGGGTGAGGGCCATGGCGGCTTCGGTGCTCTGCACGACCGTACTCAGCCACAAACCGAGCGCGACGGAGTTCATGGCCATCACGATCAAGGTCACGAGCTCGATCAGAAATGCCTTGGGACCGCCGTGGAAGCCGAGCGCGAAGAACACGATCGCGAGCAGCACGGTGCACTGGATCACGCAGAACAGGCTGAGCAGAAAGAACTTGGAGGAGACGTAGTTGAAGAGCTTCAGATTCACCATGCGCTCGCGCATGTAGATGGCTCGCTCACTCACGATTTCGCGCGCGGCGTTGCTGGTGCCGAACCAGACCGCGGCGATCACGATGAAGAACAGGGCTCCCGAATGGTCGGAAGTGGTCTGCATGTTCTTCAGCATCTCGTCCGTACCGCTGCCCAGGCCGTCGGACTTGCGCGCCAGCTCCTGCAGCGCACCCAGGCACCAGTAGGGAATCGCGTCGCGCTGGCCGGCGAACACCAGCGCGAGCAGCAAGCCGATGATCGGCGCCTGCAGCAGCATGATCAACGTGCCGGCCACGTCGCGCACCTTCACGCGGAAATAGCGGCTCAACAAAAGGCCGAACTGTCCGGAGCTGGCCGCCCGCGTGCGCGGCACACCTTGCGGCTGGGAACCTGCGCCCACGGCGCGGCGGCCCGAATACATGCGCTGGAAGATCGGGTTCTGCGGATTGAAGAACTCGCCGTTCCATTCGCGAGCGGCCTGCTGGCGTGCGACGAAGCGCGGCACGTACGGATTTTGCGCGCGCATGGCGTCGAAGATCGGCCGTTCGCGCCGATTGAGCATGTCGAACATGTCGCGCGGATTGTCGATGTCGTTGGTCTTGCCCTGACGCTCGAGCCAGCCGCCGAAAAAGCGGTAGCCGTCCTTGGTGGGCCCATAGAACATCGGGATGCCGCCCTGGCCGAGGATCAACGCTAGATTGAACTTCTCGAATTCGTCCTTGGCGGGCTGATGGATCGTGCAGATGATCGTCTTGCCGGTCTGCTTGGCGAGATCGGCCAATAGCTGCACGAGCGCGGACGTGTCGTCGGCGGCCAGGCCGCTCGTGGGCTCGTCCAGGAACATGAGCACCGGATCGGTCACGAGCTCCATGGCGATGTTGACGCGCTTGCGCTGACCGCCGGACAGAATCTTCTTCTCGGGTCTGCCGATCTGCAGGTGCGCAACGCTCTCGAGCCCGAGCTGTGCCAGCGTCGTTTCCACGCGCCGATCGATCTCGTCCTCCGAATAGTCGGGAGGCAGACGAAACTTGGCGCTGTAGCGCACGGCTTCGAAGACCGTGAGCTCGGGGTGCACGATGTCGTCCTGCGGCACGTAGCCGATCGAGCCGCGCAGGGCGTCGTAGATGGAATACAGATCTTCGCCGTTGATGCGCACCTGACCGGCTGTGGGCGGCAGGTAGCCATTCAGCGCCAAAAGCAGCGTGGTCTTACCGGCGCCGCTCGGACCCATGAGCGCGATGAAATCGCCGGGTAGTGCTTTGAAGTTGACCCGCTCGAGCAGGGTTTTCATCTCACGCGGGTTGTCCCGATCGGGGACCTGCATCACGAGATCCCAGGCTTCGATCTCGTAGAGCGGGCGGCCCGCCCACTGCGCCGCGTCCTCCACGACCACGGCGACTTCCTGGTTTTCCACCTGCAAAAGCAGGGGCATGGGTCCGATGTAGACCTTCTCGCCATTTTGCACCGGCACCTTCTGGCCGGAGGCGAGGCGCTGGCCGCGTACGTATGTACCGTTGGCGCTGCCGCGGTCTTCGAGAAACAGTTGGCCGCCGGCTTGGTGCAGTAGGGCGTGCTTGCTCGAGACTTGCGGGTGCGAAATCTGGATGTCGTTTTCGGCAGTTCGGCCGATGCTCTTGAAGCTGGCTTGCGCGCCGCCGCCGAGCTGCACCTGTCCGATGACCGTTTTGTGTTTCGGCTTGGTGTTGCCGGTGCCGCCCGGGGATACCGGCTGCTGTACCGAAGCACCGGCCGGAACGGGCGCGTGCGCGCCCAGCGCTTGCCCGAGCTGCAA
>DATHEN010000543.1:0-4664 GCA_035318565.1 Polyangiaceae bacterium | reverse complement strand
GACGCAAGTGAAGCGTCACTCGTGCAACGTTTGAGTGACGAGCTGCGTCGCGAGCGCGTACCCATCGTGCATTTTCGTGCGCTCGAGAGCCAGTCGACGGACGAGCGTTTCAACGAGCTCGCCGCGCTTGCCGCGGGCCTCGGTACGCGCAAGCTCGTGCTGTTGCGCCGGCGCGGCGGTCTGGCCGGCCAGGGTGACCGCCCGCTCGACCTCGGTGCAGGGCACGTCCTGAGCTCGCGCTCGGCGGGCATCTCGCTCGTCAACCTGCGCACGGATCGGGATCTGCTTCTCGCCAGCAAGAAGCTCCGCAAAGAGGACGCCGCTCTGCTCGAGCACGTGAACCGCCTGCTCAGCGCTCCGCAGGTGAGCAACATGCTCGTCAGTGTCGCGTCGCCGTTCAGCTTGCTCAAGGAGCTGTTCACGCTCAAAGGCGCCGGCACTCTGATCAAACGCGGCACGCCGATCGAGCGTTTTTCGTCCTATGCAGACGTGGACGTGCCGCGCCTGACCGCGCTCCTGGAAGCGAGCTTCGAGCGCTCGCTCGATCCGCTATTTTTCGAGCGCCCGCCGCTCGCCGTGTATGCGGAGAGTAGCTACCGCGGGGCGGCAATCTTGCACGAATCGAGCGTCGCTCCGTTCCTCACGAAGTTCGCCGTCGAGCCCGAGGCTCAAGGTGAAGGTATCGGCCAGGATTTGTGGCAGGCCATGTTGCGAAATCATCGCGCGCTATTTTGGCGCGCGCGTCACGACAACCCGATCAACAGCTGGTACGTCTCACTTTGCGACGGCATGGTGCGCGGACCGAGCTGGCACGTGTTCTGGCGCGGAGTCGAACCGAGCCGAGTGCCGGACGTGGTGAGCGAAGCGCTGTCGCGTCCGTTCGATTTCGGCAAAAGCGCCGTCAGCGTTTGATCCGCTTGCGCTTGACGATCAGGTCGGGCTCCACCCGCGCGATCTCGTTCGTCGCAATGTTTCGGTAACGGACCTGCCGGATCAGCTTCTTGTTGCTTTCCGCAAAGTAGAGCCGTTCTTCTCGTTGCAGCCCCTCGGCCAGAGCGGCCTTCGCCTGCGGCGAGTCGGCATCCTGCCGCCACTTATTGATGTCTTCCGGCAGATCTTCGTATGCGCCCAGCCGTTCCTCGGCGGCGCCCGGCACTTCACGCAGAATTACGAACAGGTACAGCCCAATACCTGCGATGGCGACGACCATCAGGAACGCGTAGAACACGAGCGCGGTATACCCCACCGCCGCGTGCTCCGCGAAGCGTTGCTGGATCTTTGCGTCCGAGCGTTCGGTGGCGATTGCGGCGTGCGATTCGCCGCTCCGCTCGAAGGTCGCTCGGCTCGCCGGTCAACAGGCACACTGCATGTCGTTCGCGCGGCACTGTTGGGTTCCCGTCACGTGAATTTTCGGAGTCTGTTTTGGGAGTCTGAAAGCGCGCCTCCAAACAGCAGCGGCGCGCAGAAGGCAATGGACATTTCAGGGACAGGCGTGTACCGAAGATGGGGACACGGGCGATGTGCGATAGCAGGCCTTCCTGCGATCGAATTTGGATGAACTGATTGGAAATGGCTCGCTTAGCGCGTGCCGTTAAGACGTCTTGCACCCTCATGCGTCATTTTACCGATGAAGACATGATCGCCGGCCTGCTTCAGGGCCGGAACGCCGAGACGGAGCACCTGTGCCGGCAGCTTCGTCCCGTCATAGAGCGCACGCTGCGCCGCTTGTTCCCGGGCTGTGAGGATCACGACGACCTGGTGCAGAGCGCACTCGAGCGAGTCGTGCGCACTCTGGTCGAGAAACGTTTCGCTGGCGCGTGCAGCTTGTCCACGTGGGCTTCCACGATTGCCGCGCACGTCGGTATCGACGCGATGCGCAGTCGAACGCGGGAGCGCGGACTCTTTCGCGTGGGTGTGACCAGCTCGCCCGACGCGTTGGCCCAGCCCGAAGCGGTTCCTCTGGAGCGCAAGCTCGAAGCGCGCTCGGAGTTGTCCTGCCTCAAAGAGGTGATGGACACACTGAGCCCGGAGCAGCGACAGACGTTGCTGCTCCACGACGTGATGGGCTTGGAGCTCAAAGACATCGCGGATGAAACCGGCGTCACCCCCGCCGCTGCGCAATCTCGGCTCGTACGGGGCAGAAAAGAGCTGATGCGTCATCGGAACGCGCGGCGCAGCCTGGAGAGCCTTCCGGAGGATTGGCTCGAAAAGGTCGAGCGGGGTAAGGGCCGCAAGGCCACGGGTGGCCAGCAGTCTTCTTGAATACGCGCTGATTTTTCCGTGCGAGACACCGGTGTTCACGCGGTTTCGTTAGCGCTCTCGGCCGTGTGAGCGTAACTTGGCGGCGCGATGCTTCGCCGGCAAACTGTGCTGTTCTCCTTCACTCTGCTGGCGGCGCCAGTCGCGAACGAGTGCACTCCCAAGCCATTGCCCTGTGAAGTGCAGACGGTATTCAAGGCCAAGTGCCAGTCGTGTCACGCCAATCCACTGACGAACGACGTGCCGATGCCGCTCGTTACGTATGCCGACACGCAGGCACCCGCGGCGTCCAACGCGGCGGAGCAGGTTTGGCAGCGCATTCGCGTGCGCATCGAAAGCACGGTGAACCCGATGCCACCTGCGCAAGCGGCGCCTCTGACGCAGGCCGAGCGGGATGTGCTGCGGGCGTGGCTCGCTCAGAACGCGCCCCCCGGTACCGTCACCTGCGCGCCCTGAGCACTAGCCGAGTGCGCCAGACGTGCTTGAACGCGAGTCGCAGCATGGCGCGAAGCCTTTGTCGAATTTGCGGTGCATGCGCTGACCAGGCTGTTGACCGTGCTGTACAAATCCGGTCTCCGGAGATTCTCCGGAGACTTGGACCGCCAATTAGACTCGCTTGTCCAACTCGACCCGCAATTCGACAGCGGACGTTGTCGTACTCTGTGGGTCCTGTGTTGGCTCCTGTGTATGGGGGAGAGGTCATTCATGAGAACTTCTAGCCGCGTTGCTGCAGTGTTCGTGTTCACGTCGATTGGAGGCGTCGTCGGCGGCGCTTGTAATCAATCGGGAGGCTCCGAGTGGACCTGGATGGGAGGCGACGAACGGTCGACCTTCAACAACACCAAGGAGAAGACATTAACGACTAATAACGTGGGTCGTTTGGGCCCTGGTTGGACCAGCACCAACTTTGGGACCGTGAACGGTGCGCCCACGGTCGTGCACGACGTGACCTACGTGCTCTCGAACACGGGTTTGTACGCACTGGATGCGGCCACCGGGCGTCAGATTTGGCGCAATGCAGATGCCACGGGCACGTCTTCGCCCACGTACAACAATGGTTGGCTGTTCGTGTACGACGGCAAGGCCATGCTCCGTGCCATCGACGCCAAGGACGGCCGCCAGATCTGGCAGGTCAAAGTCGATCCCCATCCGAAGGCAAATGGCTTCTCTTCGCCCGTCGTGTTCGACAACTACGTGATCGTCGGATCTTCCTCGTCGGACGAAGTGACGGCCGTGGACTTTTCCGACTTCCGCGGCGCCGTCGTCGCCTACAACCGCAAGACCGGCGCTCAAATTTGGCGCCGCTACACGGTCGAGCCGCCCTTCAACGGCGCCACCGTATGGTCCAGCGTTTCGATCGATGCCGAGCTCGGGCTCGTGTACGCGACGAACGGAAACAACTACACCGGTCAGGCCTCCGAGACGTCGGACTCGATTTTCGCATTGCGCCTGAACGACGGCAGCGTCGCCTGGTGGACGCAGCTCTACAAGGGCGACGTCTTCACCGTCCCGAATCAGGGGAGTCCGGATTACGACTTCGGCACCAATCCCATCGTGTTCGATGGCACCGTGCAGGGGCGCCGCCGCAGGCTGGTTGGTGCCGGTCAGAAAGCCGGCATCTTCTGGGCGCTCGATCGACAGACCGGCGCCGTGGTTTGGAGTCGCAAGCTCAGCACCGAAGGTGGCGCGCTGATCGGCGGCATCTTCAACAACGGCGCTTTCGACGGCCGCAACGTGATCGTCGCCGCCAACCGCGCGAGCAGCACCGCACCCGGCAGCGAGCCGCCCAACGGCGAAAGCTTTGCGCAGCAGCCGAACACCGCCGTGGTCTTCGCGCTGAATCCCGGGGATGGCTCGGTGGTGTGGGAACGGCAAATCCCGGCCTGGGTTTGGGCGCCGCTCACCATCGCCAACGGCATCGGCTTCGTCGCCTTCGAGAATCAGCTTCAGGCGTTCAACGTGGCGACGGGCGCCAAGCTCTTCAACTACACGACCAATGGCACGATCACATCGGCACCGGTGGTTGCCGATGGCGCGGTCTTTTTCGGAAGCGGCCTGAGCTACTTCGTCGGCAAGAGCGATCGCACGCTGCATTCACTGGTGCTGGACGGCCGGAACTACCAGCCGGACGCCGGTGCTGATGATGGCGGAACCGATTCCGGTCCGCCGCTTCCGCCCACGTTCACGGCCGTCTATCAGCAGGTGCTCACCGCGACCAGTTGCAGTGGGCCGCTGTGTCACGGCGGCGGAGTGGGCAACTTCTCGATCACGAGTCAGCCGGAGACGTACGCCAGTCTCGTCGGAGTAGCAGCGTCCGGACCCGCTTGCTCGACGTCCGGCCTGACCCGCGTGGTTCCCGGCGACCCCGAAGCGAGCCTGCTCTACAACAAGATCGCCAATCGGCC
>DATHEN010000542.1:0-2763 GCA_035318565.1 Polyangiaceae bacterium | reverse complement strand
TTGAACTTTGCGCTTCACTTACCGTCGCTCAAACAGCGCGGAACGCGTTTCCTTCAGATTCCCTCAGCGCCGTTTGAACGACGCCCCACGCCGTGCAGCGCTCAACCCCAATCCCAATCTGATCTGCTGGCGAGGTCTTGGCGTTCTTCGCGGCTTGGCGGCTGAGAAACCCCTCGGAGCGCCCGGGATTTTGGGTTGAACTTTGCGCTTCACTTACCGTCGCTCAAACAGCGCGGAACGCGTTTCCTTCAGATTCCCTCAGCGCCGTTTGAACGACGCCCCACGCCGTGCAGCGTTCAACCCCAAAAATCTGGTGGCGAGGTCTTGGCGTTCTTGGCGACTTGGCGGCTAAGGAACCTCTCAGAACGCGGCAGCGGCACAGGTCGCGTTCCCGCAGCAACGAGCGTCAAGGCAGGGAGCGACGGTCGAGGCAGGAGTGAGGTCAAGGCAGGAGCGAGAGGATGTCGCGGAGCACTGCGAAGCCGTCACGGAAGTGGGCGAGCTCGGCTTGTTCGTTGGGCGCGTGGTAGTAGCTGGCGCGGCCGAAGCCCGTGATTTGTACGTCGAAGCCGCGGCGCTGGAGCTCGCGCACCAGAGGTAGCGCGCCCGTCATCGAAAACTTTTTCACCGCGCTCTCGCCGCGCACGCCCCGCAGCGCGGACTCGAGGACGCTCAGCCCTTCGGAGTCGAGGTGGCACGCGATGCCTTCCATGAAACGCGACGCGAACTCGAGCTCGAGCGCACCGTGCCGGCCATCCTGGGTCCGTACCTGCGGGAAGCCCGCCGGCAGCTGCGAGCCCTCCGCGATCGCGCGGTTGAGTCCGGCCACGAACGCGACAGCCGACTCGATCACCTGCTGCATGTCGTAAAATGGTGTGAGCCGAATGTCGCCTTGAATGACGGCGCTGCCCGGAATGATCGTCACTTTTGCATTCGCTACGGAGATGACCGTCGCCTTGAGCGTGGACGACGTCAGAAAGCGCCAGCGCTGCTCGTCGGGATGTGCCGGGTACGTCGCGTTGAACCACTCGACCAGCGCGCGGCTCGCAGCCATCCCGAGCTCGAGCGCGTTGACGCAGTTTTGCGTGAACCCCGAGTGACCCGTCACACCGCGTGCGGAAAGAGTCCACATGGCCACGCCGCCGGTACCGATGGTGGGACCAAAATCCGCGCTGTCGAGCCAGTACACCGGACCACTCGTCAGATCGTCCATGTGGCCGTGCTCCACCACGTAGTCGAGCCCGATCTCCGGCAGCGGTGCTTCCTCTTCGTTGGCGATCAGCACCACCTTCAGCGTGCGGCGCGGACGTGTACCGGATTCGGCGAGTTGCGCGAGCAAGTCCGTCAGAACGGCCACGTGTCCGAGACAGTCCGTAACACCACGCCCGTACAGCGTTCCCGTTTCGGACACCCAGAGCTCGAACGGTTCTCTTTCCCAGCCTTCTGCTTGCTTGTCGGCCGGCACCACGTCGAAGTGTGCACCCACGAAGCCCACGGTGCCCTGCCCTTGCCCGCGTACCGTGAGCACCAGGCTCGGCCGATCCTCTCGCCCGGGCGCATTCAGGCTGTGGGCTTCGATGAACCCGCTGCGAATGTGGGGCTCCAGCGTCTCCAGAACGACACGCGCCGCAAGCCGCTCTTCCGGCACCAGACCGGCGCTCGGCGCGTTTTGCAGGTGCTGACCGAGCCCCACCAAACGCCGCAAGACTTCGATGAAACGCGCTTCGTTCAAGCTCAGGCTCGTCATGACGCACGGCCAGGGTTTGCCGCGTGCGGCGCCTTGTCAACTCGTAAAGCGTGTTCATGAGCGCGTGCGCTTCAGCTACACTCGCGCGTAATGCGTCCCATCATCATTGGAGCAGGCCGCGGTAGCCGGCTCGGTAACGAAACCACGGACATCCCGAAGACCTTGGTGCAAGTCATGGGGCGTCCCATGCTCGAGTGGATCCTGGAGGCGCTTGCCCAGGCCGGCTTTACTCGCAAAGACGTGGTGTTCGTGTGCGGTTATGCGCAGCACGTCGTGCGTCAGCGGTATCCCGAGTTCACGTTCGTCGAAAACACCGCCTGGGAGACCAACAACATCTTGGCGTCTCTGCTGTACGCCAGACAGTATTTGCAGGACGGTTTCCTCTCCACCTACGCGGACATCGTCTACGACGGCAGCATCGTCGAGAAGCTGGTGAAGAATCCGCACGACATCGCGCTCGGCTGCGACACGGCCTGGCGGCGCCGCTACGTCGGCCGCACGCAGCATCCGGAAACCGACGCGGAAAAGCTGCGCGCGCAGGGCTCCAACGTGCTCGAGCTGAGCCGCAAAATCCCGAGTGAGGCGGCTCAAGGTGAGTTCATCGGCGTGATGAAATTGAGCAAAACCGGAGCCGGCGAGCTGGTTTCCGCGTTCGATCGCGCCGCGGCGCTACACGCCGGAAAAGTCTGGCGTGAAGGGCGCACCTTCGAAAAGGCCTATCTCCTCGATCAACTGCAGGACATGCTCGAGCAGGGCAGCATCATGCACCGCGAGGACACCCCCGGTGCCTACATGGAGATAGACACCTTGCAGGATCTGTCGATGGCCGAGCAATGGTGGACGTCGCGCCCGTAATTGGCCGCGCCCTGAGCGCCCCCGAGCTCATCGAAGAGCTCGAACGCCGGCGCGGCCCGGGGCCGAACGCGCTCGCCTTCGACGGCGATGGCACTTTGTGGTCGGGCGACGTCTCCGAAGACGTATTTTCACGCGCCGTGGCCGAGGGTTTGCTGCGCGAG
>DATHEN010000541.1:0-2228 GCA_035318565.1 Polyangiaceae bacterium | reverse complement strand
ACCGGCTTCCGCTATTGCGCGTTGTCGAAAGCATTCGAAGGTCGACGCCCATGTATACTGGTCCTCGCGCGCCACGGCGGCGATGGACACCCCCACCTCCTTGGCGCGTGTGTGCTGCCCGTCCTTGTTCAGGGCACGCATGTAATGCGCGTGAACCGCGTCCCAGTTCGTGCAGCCCCACATCGGAAAATCCGGCAGCAGGCGCTCGTACTCCGCGATCGCTTCGCGCGTATGCCCGCGCAGCGTGAGATAGGCGGCGTGCGCGGCAGCGGCATGCTGGCGCAACGAAGGCACTTCCTGTGCGAGCCGCGCTAGCTGTTCCCACGTTCTGCGCACGCCGATCGTATCTTCCTCCAGTACCTGCGGAGGAAAGAGCAGGACGGGATAAAACATCTCGGCTTGCCAGGTGGTTCCGCCCTGCACGGCCGCGAGCTCGACGCGCGCGGCATACGACCGCATCTTCTCCGCCTCGCCGCGCAGCGCGTAGTGCAGGAGACGCAAATAGTCGGCGACCAGTGACCAGCTGGGCACACCGAGCGCGTCCAGCTCTTCTGCGCGCGCCAGCGCGAGGTCGCCTAACATGAACACTTCTTGCAGCCCCAGTTGGAACGGCACCCCTCCGTACATGGCCTTCCAGTATGCGTCGCCGAGCAAGCTCTTGATCTTGGGGTCGTGGAAACGCTCGCGAATGCCCTGTAACGCGGCGTACGCGCCGGGCCCACCTTGCGCTGAGATGTTCGCCTGCAGGAGATCGTACATGAGTCGCGGAAATTCTTTGCTTCCGAAGTAGCTCAGCGGTTCGATCTGCTTCAAGAGCTCGCGCTGGCGCTGCACGTTCAACGTGGTTCCGAACACGCCAGCCACCGCAGGCAGCGCGGCGCAGAAGCGGCCGATTGCGTCAATCAGGCCGTACTCGAGGCCACGCTTTTTCCGCCGCTCGAAGCGCAGCGCGGCCACCCCCATGCCCGCCATGAGCGCGAGCTTTTCACCGAGCAGCGGACGAAGCTTCTTGGCCAGCGCCAGACCGGTAATGTCGAGTCCGACAGCCAGCGTCCGGTCAGCATGTTTCATGAGCACGCGCCAGTCGCTGAAGTACGCAAGCGGCACGAGCGGAAACAACACGCGTGCTACTTCGTAGCTCGAACGGCCGAGTCTGTCGTAGCCCTCGAGCGCCAGCACCAGCGCGCTCACCGCTTGCTCGGAGCCGGCCGTCGCGCATCGTTCCGCCAAGAATGCGTTGCCTACGCCGGCGAGCAGGTCCGCGCCGCGCAGCTCGTCACCGGCCTGCAGGTAGTGAAATCCAGCCTGCATGCGCGCGGCCACGTCCTGGTGTGCTCCCTCGAGCGCGGCGCGCGCCGCTCGAACATGCGCCGCGTTCCGCATCTCGGCCGGCATGCGCCGAGCGATCGCGTCGCGCGTTGCCTCTTGGGCGAAGCGATAGTTGGTGCCGTCGGTCAACAGAATCTGCTCGGCGATTAGCTCATCCAGCGCGAAGTAAAACTCACTATCGTCCAGGTTGCCGGCCAGCGCTCGGCAGTGCGCGATCGGCATGGGCCGGCGCTCGATACTGAGCGCTTCGGCCAGGCGCAGCGCCGAGTCGCTCAGGGCGGCGACGCGCGCGCCCGTGAGCTCGCCCACGTCCACCGGCAACGCCTCGGTCGAAACGTCGAGCGGCAAGACCCAGGTTCCACCCGAATACTTGACGATCTCCTTTTTGGCCAGGAGTTGCACGAGGTCCATGCATTGGCGCGGGTTGCCTGCGGACCTCTCGTACACCACCGCGGCGAGCCGTTGCGAGTTCGGTACATCCCCGAACAGAGACGCCACCAGCGCGGCGCAATGATCTGCACTCAGCGGCCCGAGCTTGATGCGTGCGCTACGCTGACGCATCGTGCGCACTGGCGCGGGAGAGTGCGCGTGTTCGCGGCTGCGCAGACTACTGAGCGTCAAGATCGCAGAGTTTCGCGCGACTTGCCCGATCGCGGCCAAAAAGGCTGCGGAGCTTTCGTCGATGGCGTGCAGATTGTCCACGCACAGGAGCAGCGGTGTCTGTGTCGCGACCTGCAAAAACCAAGCGTGTAGAGCCCGCAAAAGCCGCGCACGGTGCTCCATCGACGGCGTGCTCAGCGCCAGAAGCTCGGGGTTGCCGAGACGCTCGCGAAGAGTGGCAGACAAGTGCCCGAGCAGCGGCGCGTACGCTGCGCCGGCCGAGCGCGCGAGCTCCGGGC
>DATHEN010000540.1:0-4624 GCA_035318565.1 Polyangiaceae bacterium | reverse complement strand
CAATCTGGAAGCCTCGCGTCCGCCTGCCAGCGCGGGCACCAAGCGCCTTCGCAGCGTACTCGTGGAAAACCGCCTGCTCTGCCTGTGCGAGCAGCACGCGGTGCTCTTCCGCGCGTCCGGAAAGACGACGCTCGCGGAGCTGCGCGCCCTGTTTCAGGAACCCAGCGGGCACCGCTCCTTGCTTCCGCGCCGCGCGCCGCTCGATCGTCGCATCTTCCCGCGTCCGGAGGGACGGCGCACCAGCGACGGCCGCCGTCACGGCGATCGCGACGCATAGGGCGCCGGAAGCGCCCTAGCTGCTGCGCCGGAGCACCGCGCGCCGCACCAGAGATTGCACGCGGCGCATGTCGAACGGCTTTTCGATGACCGGGCTCTTCATCTGCACCATGGAGCTTGCCTGCTCGGGCATGAACGCGCCGCCCGTCATGAACACGAGCCGGAGCTCGTACCCGGGCCGGTTCAGATACAGCGCTTGATACAGATCCACGCCGCTGAGCTCGGGCATCATCAGATCGCAAAATACGATATCGTAGCCCGGGTCCGCCAAGAGCAGCTTCAACGCTTCGCGCGGGCTCGTGACCGACGTCACGTCGTGCTCCTCTTCGAGCATCAGGCGCAGCGCCTTACCCACACCTGGATCATCATCGACGACCAGCACGCGCGCGCGATCCGGAGCTGGCACCAAGGATGGAACTGGAGCCGGCGGCTGCTCGCTCTCGTCGCGCGTCCACTCTGCGGCCGGTAACGACACTCGAAACGCAGTGCCCGTCACGGGCGCGCTGACCCAGCGCATCTCCCCGCCCAGCGAGGTCACTATGCCGTGGCAAATCGCCAGGCCCGCGTCCAGCGCGCCGGACAGGCTCGAGAGCGGGTCGAACGGCACCTCTCCGATCGCGGTGTCCTCCGCACCGGCGTACGCCACTTCGATGATCACGCCGTTCTCACCACCGCGACGCAGCGCCACGCGCACGTCCGGAGCGCTGGCGTCGCGATCCGGCAGCGCTCGCGCAGCGTGCAGCAGCAAGTTCAAGAGCGCTTGCTCGAGGCGCGCTTGCGCCGCGTACACGAGCGGGACCTCCTCGTACTCGGTGACGAGGTTGCCTCGGTGACGGATCTCGTTGCCCACCAGCGCCAGAGCGCCTTCGAGCACTTCGCGCACGTCGATCGCCGCCGGCACGCTGCTCTCGGAGCGGGCGAATGCGCGCATCTGGCGAACCACGTGCGCCACGCGTTCGGCGCCGTCGTGCGCTTCTCTCAGACGCTGTACGGCCTCCTGCATGAAGCCCTGCTGCTCGGCGAGCTTCGGCAGCTGCTCCGATAAATCCTCGAGATTCAAGAGCACGTAGGTCAGGGGATTGTTGATTGCGTGCGCCATGCCACCGGCGAGGGTTCCGAGCGCGGCCAGACGATCGCCCTGCAGGACTTGTGATTCCACCTGCTTGAGCTCGGTGAGGTCACGCGCGAACGACAGCAGTGCCTGCTCGCCCTCGAACTCGATGACCATGGAGCTCACCTCGAGGCTCAGCCACTGGCCATCGGCGCGGCGCGCGCGGTACTCGTAGGGAGGTAAGGCTTCGCCGCTCTTGAGTAAGCGGGTGCGCTGCTCGTGTGCGGGCACGTCGTCGGGGTGAATGAAGTCGAGCACCGAGCGATTCGCAGCCTGTTCCTTGGGAACCCCGAACAGGCGCGCGGCAGCCTCGTTCGCGAAGCGCAATCCAGCGTCTCCCAAGATCCAAATCGCTTCGGGCGCGGCGTCGATCAAGCGCCGAAACAGCGCGTCGGAGCGGAGTAGCTCGGCTTCTGCCAGCTTGCGCTCCGTGATGTCCATCACGAACGTGACGGCGATGCGGCGGCCGTCGAGGTGCGTATTCGCAACGGACACTTCGACGGGAACTCGCCGGCCGTCTTTCGTACAGATAGCCGTCTCGAACAACGTCGGGCTGCGTTCGTGGCGGCGGACACGTTCGCTCAACTCCAGCATGTGCGAGCGCTCATCCGGCGCAATCAACGAAAGCACCGAGCGCTCGATCAACTCTTCGACCGGAAAGCCGAGCACCCTGCCCGCTGCTTCGCTCACGTAAATCGAGCGGTGCTCGGGGTCGTCCACCGGCGCGACGATCAGGCCGATACCGGCCATGTTGGCGGCTTCGACGATCGCGTCCGCGAGCGCCTGCAAGCGCTCTTCGTTCGGCTTGCTGTCGCTGGAATTGAGCACCGGCTCGCGCGCGTATCCCATGAGTCGTCGTTCTGAGAGCAAGTCTCGTTCGTGACCCCGCTCAGCGTAGCAGCCGAGCGCCGCCACCCTACCTCACTTGCAGTGCCCGATCTTACGCTGGATTGGCCAGGCCATTTCGTCAATCGCTCGCAGCCGATTCAACGGCCGATTGCCGCTACATGGCTTCGTAGCCGATAGAGATCACTTCCGTGGGCTCCGCCATCGGTTTCTCGTCGCTGCCCTCTTCGAGAACTTTGCCGCTGTCCTTGTCGATCACCTCGACCACGACCTCGAGCGCGATGTTGGCCTGTTCGAACGTGCGGATGCCGATATCGATACCGGTCAGACCGGGGATGACGCTCGGAATGAAGGGCCGGCTCAGAACGTCTCGATTCGAGCGCTGCTCTCGTGCGAAAGCGTGATTGACGTAGGCCAGTGGACCCTCTTCCTCCGACGGAGGATTCGCGATCAGGTTCATGGCCGTCGCGAAATCAATGGCGAGCTCGTTCATGTCTTCAATCGTGAAGGTGCCGTGCTTCCGCGAGCTTCTGCCGTCCTCCGTGCCGGGCAGCTCCATCAAGATCTCGATGCCGGATGCATTGGGATAGACCTCTCCCTCTGCGGCATCGATGACCTGCAAACCCGGAGAGTACTTTCCGAACTCATTCCAGGGATCGATCAAGATCATGACGTTGCGCGCGTCAGCGTCGAGGTTGCTCAGAGTCCAGGTGACTTGAACCTCGATTTGATCACTGGTGATGAACGGATAACGGGCAAACGGCGCCACGGCCTTGCCTGCGAGCGCGCTCAGATCCGCCTCCGACGGTGCAGCGATGGGAAATTGAATGCCGCGCCGCACTTCGTACAAGCTCAGCTCTTCGCCCTCGTAGAGCGGCGCCACTTCGGCGTTCATGGCGACCTGCACGGGATCGAGGCTACGCTTCGTGTCCTCGCCTCCGCATGCCAGCGCCGTCAGTGCGAGCGAAAGACCTGCGAGCCGTGCAGCCGCTCTGAGCAGGCCCGATGCCCCCAACAAGGGGGAGCATGCCCCCGTAGATTCACGCTCAAACTCTCCGCTTCGTCGTATTGGCAGCATCCAACCCACTTCCCTCCATTTAGCGATGCTACCGGCGTGCCAGCTCCTCTTCATTTCTTGCTGGGCCGGAAGGAGAAGGTCCAGGACGCGTTGGTGGACTTGTCGGCCGTAGGGAACTTGAGCCGGCTGAATTGGCGCAAGATGCAGCCTTCGACGCGCGCGTTACTCAAGGACGAGCTACCCAGATTCGTTCCGCCGACCGAGCCGCCCGGAGTGATGCTCCAGCTGACGCTGACGCTCCCGCTCATCGATGGATCGCGCGCTGCGGCCGCTTCGTAGCAAGCGCGGAAAGCGCCATAGCGCGACTGTACGACGCGCGAAATCTGTCCCGGAGAGAGGCCCTGACCCGCTCTGGGGGCGTCCTTACCGGTCACCTTGCGTTCTGCGGTTCCGGTTCCGTCGCCTTCGCCATCCCCGCGACCCTTGCCGCCCTTGCCGAAGCCGCCCGAGCCCGGGCCACCGGGACCACCGCTGCCCGATCCAAAGCCGCCACCGCGTCCCGGACCCCAGCCGGTGTCGAGTGTGCCCGCCCCGAACGGAACGCCGTCCTCCGTGCCGCCGCCCGAAGCGCCGGAACCCTTGAGCCCGAGGCCGCTACCTCGACCCAGCACGATCTTGTCCGAGCGCAAACCGCCGAGCGCATCGGCTACGGAGCTGATGGTGCCGAGTGTCTTTTTCACTTCTTCGCCCACATCGCTCGACAGCACCTCGGCCATGCCGCCGAGTCCCTTGTTCACTTCCCCCGTTTGCTCCGTCTTCTCCTCTTTGCCTTGTTTGCCTAGCTGTCCTTCCGGACCTTTGGCCTTCTTGCCACCGCCCATCGCCTTCTTGTCTTTGGCGCCGGGATCTTTGATGCCCTGCCCTTGCTTGGCTTCATCAGCGCCAGGCTGAGGCGGTGGAGGCGGCTCCGGCTCGGTCTTCAAGTTGTACTGAACCGCGAGCTCCTGCTCCGTCGTCAGCTCGAGCGGCTTGGCAATCGGCGGCGGCGTCGTGATCGCGTAGACGAGCGCCAATGCGCCGAGCACCGCGATCAGCGCGAATAGAAACGCCAGTACGAAGGACCATTCGATGCGCCGGCGTGTCGGCAGCAGGGGCGGCGCGTCCGAGAACTGGAAGAAGACGGAGAACGAGCCGTATTGGATGACGCCATGATCGCCGGGCACCACCGGAATCGGCGCACCGGTACGACCGAGCTCGGCGGGGTTTTCGGCGCGCCCGCGCAGATAAACGAGGCCTCCCGTGGCCCCGCGGGCATCCAGCTCCCAGCCGGCACCGACCGCGCGTACCGGCGCATCGGCGACACCGCTGCCGTC
>DATHEN010000539.1:0-2472 GCA_035318565.1 Polyangiaceae bacterium | reverse complement strand
GGGCGATCGCCGTGAGTAGCGAGCAGTTCGTGCTTCGGTCAGCGTTGGAAGTCATTGAGCAGGTTGGCAATCCGAGTGGGGAGCCTTCGGCTATTGAGGCGAATGAATCGCATATTCAATCCCATGGGCAGCGGTATCATGTCAAGTAGCTGTTGACAGCGCGCTCTGGCGGCGTGCATACATGCGAACGGTTCGCAACTTGGCGATCCGCGCCCCGTCGTCATCACGCGCGAGCAGAGCTCTCGTGCAACACCGGAAGAAAACGCACATGAGCAGGCACTCCGCCGTTTCGAGACCCATCCGTTTGGCCGAGCGAGACGCGCTGGCCGTCGATATCTGTCCCTGCGGCACCCTCGCCGTTCACGTGGGGGCGCTGTCACTCCGCCTGGATCTCGAATCCGTGACGAGTCTGATAGCAATCCTCAACGAAGCGGTAGCGGAGCGCGATAGGTTGATTTCGAGCCCGCGTGCACGGGTGGAAGGGGCTCCCTCGGATCGCGGCTTGTACTGGAGCTCGTCAGCGAGCGATCAGCGGCGAGGGAAAGCGTGAGCCACGAACTCGTCGACGTTCGGACGGCGCTCGCAGTGTCACCACACGCGCGCGTCGAAATGGGTCGCGACGGCGTGCTGCACGTGCTCGTCGGGCCGTTGACGCTCCACCTCGACCGCGCGATCTGCGAGGAGCTCACCACGACGCTGGCGCGCGCGATGGTCGCGCTCGCGAAGACGCAGCCGAAGCAGACGCGGGCGAAGCTCGAGCTCGTTGCGCCTTCCAGCGAGTGACGCGACGCTCGAATGGGCATCTTACGAATGGCGCACGTGAGGAGGGAACGAGGACGCATGAATCACCACGACGACTCACCGCATCCGGGCTTTGTGCACCGAACCTGCTCGCCGAAACGCTTGGCGGAGAGCGAAAACGGTTCGGTCGAGGTTTGGCCCTGCGGCGTATGGCACGTCAGGATCCGGGAGTTTAGCTGCTGCCTCTCGGAGGGTGAGGCCTCGGAACTGTTCGTTCTGCTCGGACACGCGCTGACCGAGCGCTCCACGCCCTGCTTCGAGCGCGAGCGCGCGGCTCACATGCTGTCATTTCGCAAACAGCGCGGTGAAGCGTGACCTCGAACCCGCGCGACAGCGCTGTCGTCGTCGATACCAGTGCGAATGAAAGCGCTTCGAACGAGGATCGCCATGTGCTCTGAATGCGTCCAGGATCCGCGCTGGCTGTGCACCGGCAGCATGGCCTCGCTCGAAGCGCTTCGTTTCGTGTTCGCTGCCGTGCTCGATCGTGAGGTCGCTGCGGCGTGCATCGATCTCGACGTGGACGGTGCCGTCGCCCTCTGGCCTTCGAGCCTGTACGGCATGTTGGCCGCCGCCGCCATCCGCTCGCCGGTGGTTTGGTGCCGGTGCTCGCACCTCGTCGACGCGCGCTTCGGAGACACCGTTGCGCGGCTTCAGTGCGCGTCTCCAGCCGCTCTGGTACGGCTATTTTTGGACGGCCGGGATGTGCTGTCCACGCATGAGCTGGCCGGACTGCTCTGGGTTCTATTGCGCCGTCGTGACGCGGATCTCGGTTTCATCGAGGCGCGCCTGGGAGCAGAAATGGTGGTGGTCGCCGCCTGCCGGACCAGCTTCGAAGCAGTGCCTCACGTGGGGTTCGCCGGGGCACGCCGCTCAGCTTGACGCTCCAGCAGGGCGGCGCTAATTACTGAACTAAATGGTTCAGTATGGTCCCGCGCTGGACCGTTCCTTTGTCGCGCTGGCAGATCCAACCCGGCGTGCGATTCTGCTGCGCCTCGGGCGCTCCGAAGCGAGCATCAGCGAGCTCGCCGAGGGCGTCGAGATGACACTGACGGGGCTCAAGAAGCACGTGCGGGTGCTGGAAGAGGCGGGCCTCGTCACTACGCAGAAACTGGGGCGCGTGCGCTACTGCAAGATCGGGCCGCGGCGACTCGAGGACGTCACGAAGTGGATCACGGCGTATCGCAAGCTGCACGAGGAGCGCCTGGAGCACCTGGGAGCGTTTCTGCAGCGCTCACGAGCGAAGTAGGACGAGCGCCGGCTCGAAGCGTCACACGGCTTGCGCGATCACGAAGCTAAATTCTGGGCTCCAGGGCAGGGCGGGCAAGAATGGAATCCCGAGCATGTGCCCGAGCAGCACCAGGGCGGTGCGGTGACGAGCCAGATCCCGGCAGCCGAGACGGAACAACACACTGATGCCGATGTAGAGCGGGATGGCGAAGCGCTCGTGCGAGACGATTCGGTAACCGAGCTTCGAGAAGGTCTGCTCCAGCGTCTTCTTCTCGAAAAACACCAGGTGACGCGGCAAATCCAGATTCGCCCAATCGTGGGCAAACGTGCGCGCGGGCCAGCCCTCGATGTCCGGAATCTCGATCGCGACGTGGCCGCCCTTCTTCAGCAAGCGGCGTGATTCGGAGAGCACCCCGAGCGGATCCAGCTCGTGTTCGAGATACT
>DATHEN010000538.1:0-2544 GCA_035318565.1 Polyangiaceae bacterium | reverse complement strand
GGCTGAACCACGGGGACGCGTGGTTGGCAGCCGTGGCGGTGAGCGAGATGAAATCTCCGTCGCGGTGCCTGTCGTGCGAGCGCTCGTGGAAGTGGTTGACTCCTTCGGCGTCACGCAGGCCCGCTTGTTCGAAGCCGCCGGCGTCGACGAAGCACGAATGGCCGAGGCCTTTGCCCGCTTCGCGGGCCGAGAGTTCGAGCGCCTGCAGTGCACGGCCATGGATCTGACAGGCAGAGAAACCCTCGGGTTCCAGATGGTGAAGGTGAGCGATGGCGCGTTCGGAGTCGTGGCGCACGTGGTTGCGCACGCGCCGTCTCTGCGCGACGCTTTGCGCGCGGCGGCCAAGTTCAGCGTCGTCCTTTCCGACTGTCATCGCATCGAGCTCTTCGAGCGAGTCGGCAAGGCCCAGCTTCGCATCGCATTGACGCCCAGGTCCGAGCGAGCGGATCGCATGTTCGCCGAATTCTTGGTCGCTGGGTTCGTGCGCCTGCTTCGGCTGTGCGCTCGGGGGGCGCCGCTCGGCGTAACGACGCACTTCGAGCACACGGCTCCGGTCGATTGCTCGGAGCACTGCCTCGAGTTGGGTAAAAATCTCTATTTCGAGCAGCGTTTCACGGGCATCACCTTTCGCCGTGAGCTGCTCGACGCCGTGCCCATCCATCATCAGCCCGAGCTGTATGCGCTGCTGTACGAAGAAGCAGAACGTTCACTCGAACGCGTGCACAAAGGCGGACGCCTTGCCGACCGGCTGCGCAGCTACTTGCTGACATTCAAGGCGTCGCACCTGCCGACCATGGCGGAGGCCGCGCGTGCGTTCAGCATGAGCCCGCGTTCGCTGCGGCGCCGGCTCGCGGACGAAGGCGAATCGTATCGCACGTTGACGCGTGACCTGCTCGAGACGTCTGCCGCGCGCTCGTTACGCGATGCGCAGAGCTCGCTCGGGGAAGTCGCCGACGCGCTCGGTTTTTCGGATTCGTCGGCGTTCGGTCGCGCCTTCAAGCGCTGGACGGGGATCACTCCCGCTACGTACAAGCGCTCATGACGACGTCTCGAGCGCTGACCCGCACGCCCAGGCATTGGCCACTACGGTTCATAATTGGCCGCTAGCGAAGGCTGTGCCGGGTGCCCCGCTGTTCTAGGGTCGCGACCAGCTCGAGGAGAAACGACGATGAGAAATTTCGCATCCTGCGGCAATGAAGGCGTTGAGCGCGCAGTATTTCTTCGCGGCCGAACCGTGCACGTGAAGACTCTGCTGACGCTCGTGGCGCTGTCCGCCGCATACACGCAAGCTTGCGGTCCTCGCCCGGCCGGGGGCGCCGGGGGAAACGCCGGATCGAGTGGAGCTGCCGGGACCGGCGGCACTGGCGGCGGAACGAATTGCTCGGCAACGTTCGATAGTTCGTTTGCTGCCATCGAGAAGTTGATTTTCGAACGGCATGGTTGCACCGCCGACGCTTGTCATGGCAGCACCATTTCCGGCGGACTCGATCTTCGGCCGGGGGCCGCTTATCGGAACTTGGTCGATGCCCGATCCACCGCGAGCAACCTGGCGCGCGTGCAGCCCGGCACGGCGGTCGAGAGTTTTCTCTACTCGAAGCTGAAAGCAGCGACCAATCCCGGCAGTGTCCAGATCGTGGGTAGTCCGATGCCCGTTGGAGCGGCTCCGCTGACGGCAAATGAGCTCGAAGCGGTGAAGCTTTGGATCATGAAAGGCGCGCCGGAGACCGGCGCCGTTTCCGATCCGACGACTGGCAAAGACGTGGGTTCCCTGCTCGACGCCTGCCTTCCGCCGCCGGGTCCCGTGATTGCAAAACCGCTCGAGCCTCCCGCCGCGGGCGAAGGCATTCAGTTTCTGTTGCCGAGCTATCCGCTCGCGAGCGGCACGGAGGTCGAGAACTGCACGGCGTTTGCATTCGACTTCACGAACAAGGTGCCGGCAGCCTACAAGGACGAAGCACGCGGCGTGATGTTCGTGAACGGCACGCGAGTCCGGCAGGATCCGCAGAGTCACCACATGTTGATGATCGACGCCGCGCTCGATCTCGGTAACCTTCCGGACAACTCGACCGGCTGGACGTGCCGCGAAGGGGACCGCGCTGGGCAGCCGTGCACTCCGCAACACGGTTCCGCCGATTGCGGAGATGCGGGCGTGTGCGCCTACATTACGAAGCCCGGGGTCGGGGGGTTCGGCTGTGAGGTGGCCAGAAAAGATGGAACGGTTGCGCCCGGCTCCATCGGCCTGGCTCGGCAAGTCGCCAATACGCAAGCCCCGCAAGAGTATTTACCGCCATTGAGCGACGGCGCGTACGCGGAGCTTCCACTCAAGGGCGTGTTCTTTTTCAACTCGCATGCGTTCAACCTGACCACCCAAGACACGACTCTGCATGCGCGGGTCAATTACTACTACACGGGCGACCGCAGAAGGAAGGTGGTCCCCGTGAACGTCGTCGACCAGCTGGGCATCGCCGGTGGACAGGCTCCGTTCACGAAGAAGACGTACTGCGCGAAGTATGTCGTGCCGCGCGGCAACAGCATGGCCATCCT
>DATHEN010000537.1:0-2375 GCA_035318565.1 Polyangiaceae bacterium | reverse complement strand
CTCCAACGAAGGTGCTCTAGAGGTGATCTTGAACGGTCGCGTCGTGAACCGCAGCACCCCGGGCACGCTCACCCAAGGGCTGATCGCACTCCAGAGTGAGGGCAGCGAAATCCACTGGCGCGACGTGATGATCCAGCGCCTGCCGTAGAACGCTTCTGTTCAGCTCTTCTTCTGATCGGGCAAACGCACCGTCAGCACCGGGCAGGAGGCGTGGCGCACGACGCGCTCCGCCACGCTACCCATCACGACGTGCGCGAGACCCGTACGCCCGTGCGTACCCACCACCAGCAGATCGAAATTTTCGCTCTCTGCGACGTGCGTGATGGTGCGCACCACGTTGCCCTGCTCGGTGCGGGTTTCGACGCGGCCCCGAACTTCCTCAGGCAGCTGGGACATGAAGGCCTGCATCTCTTCCGTGCTCTGCTTGAGCAGGATGTTCTCGACCGGCAGGCGATCCGTTCCCTCGAGCCAGACCATCAAGTCGGGACGCAGTGTGTGCGGGATTTCCCAAACGTGCAGCACCGTCAGCGCCGCGTTGAAGCGGTCCGCAAAGAGCAGCGCGTAGTCGAGCGCGGCCTTGGAACCAGGAGAAAAATCGACGGGCGCCAGAATGCGAGAGATCTTCGCCATGCAGCTTGCATCATTGCGCCCGCGCGTGGCCGCTTTCAAGGGTCTGTGGCAAATATTGATTTTCACATATGCCGCGCACGAAAATTGCGCTGCTTGCGGCGCCTCCAGCGGCGGAGCGGCAAAAGCACGGACACGAGCGCCAGAGTCACCACGCTGAGCCGGGGGCGCACCCGGGCGCGGCGCACCGAGCATGTGTCCTCCTCGTCACTGGAGGAGTCATCCGAGCAGGTCTCCCCATCGTAGCCCGAGTCATCGGAGCCCGATGAGTCGTCCGAGCAGGTCTCTCCGTCGTAACCGGACGAGTCGTCCCCCGAGCAGCTTTCGCTCTCGGAGCTCTCCGAGCTATCCGAGTCGCAGGACTCGTCTTCTTCCGCGGCGTAGCCCGGTTCGTCGCTTCCGCAGTCGAGGTTGACGGAGGAAGCGCAACCGCCCTCGTGGACGGCGGCGTAGGCGTCCGACTCTTCATCGTAGCCGTCGTAGCCGGCATAACCAGCCTGCCCTCCGTACCCGGCGTGAGTTCCCGCGCCGCCGACGGGCGTGCCCGTACTCCCGCCAGAACCGCTGCCCCAACCGGACGGAGTTTGGCATGTGCCCTCGAACCGCGCAGCCGACCAGATCGATGCTACGTCGGCACCCGCGGCGAACCGTGGAGTGAAGCTTCTGTCGTCGCCCGGCTCGATGCGCGCGACGTGACGAGTCAAGCGCACGCTGCTCGGAATCTGACCGGAGAAGGCGAACGCCAAGTCGTCCGCGGCGCCACAACGCAAGGCGGCGGGAGAAATCTGCTCGGGAGCCTGACCTTCGACGCAGTTTGCGCGCTCGCTACCGGCAGCCAGCACACCCGGCGCACAGGCCCGCGCGACGCGGAGGCCGCCCACATTTTGCTCGCGCGACGCCGCGACGCTCGCCTCGCAGGCAGCGGTAGAACCCGGCGCGAGCTCGAGCCGACGCGCGCGCTCGAAGTAGCTCTGAACGAGGGACGGAACCTCCTGTAAAGGTCGAAGCGATTCACCGCTCAGCGATGGCCAGACGTAACGTGTCTCGTAGATCGCTTCGATGTCGGAGCTCTCGAGCACGAACGCGCTACTCGACTCGAGCGCTGCGCTGCGGCGGCGCAGGTAGTCACTGCTCGAGCTGGCGAGCAGCCAGGTGGCCCCGAGCTCGGGGGCCGTGACTTCCGCGCTCGCGTCGAAGCGCGCCCGACCTGCTCCGAGACTGAACAGAGTCGCGGCCACCGCTACGCTGCTATCGGCGAGCAGTGGCGCGAGCTCGCTCGGGCTTTTGCCCGGGACACTCACGATGCGCAGCGTCTCGGTCCAGAATTCCGCTTGCGCAGGCGTGTAGAGCAACACCAGAAATTGCTCGCTAACGAGCGCGGCTAGAGCGCTCTCGTCAACGGCGGACAACTCGAGCCCTTGCTGGCTCGCAAACTGCCGAAGCGCCGCGAGCGACGTGAGCACTGCCACTTGCGAAGGAGGAACGCCGTTCGCGTCCGGCGCGGCCGTATTTTCGACGGCAGCTCCGCTACCGCACTTTCCGTCCTCTGTCACGGCAGGTGCCAGGACGCGCACCGCGCTCGTCTGCTCCAAGGCGTCGAACCAGGCGTCGCTCACCGGATCGACCGCCATGCTCGCGAGCACCGGCAACACGAAAGCAACGCGCCGCTCTGGAGAGCGTACGCGCAGGGACAACCAACGGGCGCTCTGCGCATCCGTGTCTGCAATGGCAAAACGCACCTCGACCGG
>DATHEN010000536.1:0-2644 GCA_035318565.1 Polyangiaceae bacterium | reverse complement strand
CTTGCGCTGCGATGTGAATCACCTCTGCCGCCGCGCGGGCGTGGGCGATGCGTTCCGGAGGCGCCACTTGCTCGAGCAGAAGCTCGATGGCTCGCCGGCCGCGCTCCTCGAACTCCTCGCGAATTTGCAGGACGTCCGGATCGCGTAGCGACATCAGCATGAACACCCGGAATAGCGCAGGGTTCTCCGCCGTGTTCTGGAACAGTACGTCCACGACGTGTTCGGTCGCTGCCCAGCGCCCCTCAGGGCCTTGTGCAGCGCTGAACACCTCCGGTACGAGGTTCGCGACGACGCTGTCGTACATCTCCTGCGTCCGCTGCACCATGAGCTCGATGAACGCCTGGCGCTTGTCGGCGAAGTACCGGTAGAACGTGCCGACGCTCATGCCCGCGGCGCGCGCGATGTCCGGTGTCTGCGTGTCGTCATAGCCGCGCTCGGCGAACAGCTGCCCCGCCGCGGCCAGCAGGGCGCGGTGCGTGTCGTGAGCGCGCTGCTGCGCGAAGCGGCGGGTGTCGCGCGTCTGCGGATGCCGCGGCGTGCGGGCCGAAGCTACCGGCGCCTCCGGGGCCACGCGCGGCGCCTGCTCCGAGGCGGGGCTCGAAACCTGGTTTTCGAGCGCGCTGGCGCGGGCTGAGCTCGGGGGCGAGCGGCTGGCGAGGACGTTTACCACGGTTTCCTACTCTAGCCCGGGAAGTGAAAAGTGAAAGCGAATTCATTTTCCGTCTTGACGGTCCGCCGCCTTCCCTTAAAACTGAAGGCAAGTTCACATTCTCAGGCGCCAGCCGTCAGGAGATCAGCCGACATGACCGACGCTGCCACGAAGTCCATCGACGTCGAACGCATCGAGGCCACTCTCGACGTGACCTACAACTGGGGCTACGAGGAGACGCGCAAGGAGCTGCGCGAGCTGTATCGCAAAGCCAAGCGCGCGCAGTGGAACGCGGAGGATCGTCTGGATTGGTCGATCGACGTCGATCTGGACAAGCAGTACATCCCCGACTTCATGCATCCGCTCTTCGGCTCGGAAATCTTCGACAAGATGGACGAGACCATGAAGGGGCGCCTGAAACACGAGCTGCCCGCGTGGACGCAGTCGCAGTTCTTACACGGCGAGCAGGGCGCGCTCTTGGCCGCGGCGCAGCTGGTGAATTCCGTGCCGGACATGGACTCGAAGTACTACGCGGCCACGCAGGTCATGGACGAAGCGCGTCACGTGGAGGTCTTCGACCGCTACCTGCACACCAAGATCCAGAACTCGTACCCGATCAATCCGCACCTGAAGAGCCTGCTCGACCTGATCTTGAAAGACAGCCGCTGGGACATGAAGCTGCTCGGAATGCAGATCATGGTCGAGGGCCTGGCGCTCGCGGCCTTCGGGGTCACGCGCAACACGATCCTGGAGCCGCTGCTCCACGGCATTACCTCGTACATCATTCAGGACGAAGCGCGTCACGTTGCTTACGGCGTGCTCTCTCTGCGCGATCACTACAAGGACATGAAGGAAGCGGACGTGCGCGAGCGTGAGGACTTCGTGTACGAGGCCGCGGTGTTGATGCGCGATCGATTCTTGTTCAAGGAGGTCTGGGAAAAGCTCGGGCTGCCGGCCGAGGAGTGCATGGAAATCGCCAAGCACAACGAGGGCCAGGTCCAGTTTCGCCAGCTGTTGTTCTCGAAGATCGTGCCCGCCATCAAACGCATCGGGCTGCTCTCGCGCAGGCAACGCGAGCGCTTCGCCGCCCTGGGCATCCTCGAGTACGAGAACTGGCAGGATCCCTTCGAGTCGCTGCAGGAAGCGGAAGCGGAAGCCGCTGCCGAACGCGCAGCGGAATCGAACCAGGCTGCGGTCACGAGCAGCGTGCTGTTGAGCAAACCGAGCGCGGCGGTGGTCTGAGCGCCGTCAGGGCGCGAAGCAGCGCGCCATCGCGCCGCTCGCGTAGCTGAGACAACTCTCGGCGACGTAGCCGAGGCATAGGCCGAGCGAGCGGTTTTCGCCCGGACAGCGCTGCTCGGTGCAGTTCTCCGCGCTGCCCGCCGGGCAAGCGCGCTCGCTGCAACACAGCGCGTCTGCCAGCGGATCGTGACAGCCGGCCTCTTCCCCGCAGGCAAAGAGCTGCAGCAACGTGCACGTGGCGCACGTCACGGGGAAGCCTTCGATCAAGCCGGGTGGAGTCGTGTCCGCGGCCAGGCAGGCGTTGCGGCAAGCTTCGGCGCTCTCTCCGCTGCACGCCGCGAGACAGTCGTAAGTGGCGCGCGAGCAGCGCGGCAAGAGCGCGTCGGGCAGCGGCTGGCGCGCGCTGCTGCAGCTGCCGGTGGGCGCGTTGAACACGGGTACGCTGGGCGCGGGCTCGAAGCTCCGAGCCTTGCCCGGTGCCCCGCACGCGAGCCATTCGCCGAGGCGCTGCCGTTCGTCTTCGGGCGGCCCCCCGGCGGGCGGCATGGTTTTGTGCGTCACGGCGCGCTCCACGATGCGCTCGTTGTGCCCGCGAATGGTGGAGAGCTCGTCGAAGTTCAAGCTGGGCGGCGCGCCGGCGCGTTCGCTCTCAGTCAGATCTTCGGCGTGGCAGCCGCTGCACCACGACAGAAAGAAAGGCTGACCGAAATTCTCGTAGGTGAGCTCGGAGCCGGAGCTGCAAGTCGCGGGGTC